>JAQBUS010000075.1 GCA_027623875.1 Pseudomonadota bacterium | reverse complement strand
CCAACTTATCGGTAATTATCGTCAAGGCTGCCTCCAAGCCATCTGGAGAAATACCATGGCCCATATCTTCCATTATGTGTGTGTAGGACTCGAAACCGGATTCCATTAACATCTCCGATGCCTCTGACATAGAGGAAAATGGCACTACCTCATCTCTGTCTCCATGAAGCAAAAGAACTGGTGGCCTAGATTTAACCTCATCGGCCAAGAGTTCAGGTTTCAATAATCTCCCTGAAAACCCAACAACACAGGCGAATTCATCTTTTCTTCTCGGAGCCACATGTAAAGCCATCATAGTTCCCTGGGAAAACCCGATTAAAACAGTTTCTGAATCACTTAGCCCTTCTTGCTCCATGACCTGATCAATATAAGCGTTTAAATCGCGTTCAGCTGCATTCAAACCCAACTCAGCCTCTTCTTCCGATGATCCATCGATCCAAGGAATTGGAAACCATTGAAATCCTCCCGGATTTGTAGAACACCGTTCCGGAGCGTTTGGGGATACAAATACAGTATCAGGTAAGAGCTCCGAAAGGGGCTCAGATAAACCAAGTAAATCATTCCCATCGGCACCATAACCATGTAGAAAAATGACCAACGATGTGTCTTCGCCAGAGCGCGAAGCTTTTCTCGAACTATCCAATATAGTTAACATTTAAATTCCTTCTCGACCTTTAAATTTACCGTAATAATTCCATAACACTAGCGAAGCGACGCTTTGCCATGGTGACCACATTTTACTGATATCACGAAGCTCAGATTCTGTTGGTCTTTCATCAAGCCCAAGCAGCATTCTTGCACCCTCCTGTAAAGCTAAATCTCCTGCTGGCATAACATCTGAATGCCCCAAAGAAAACATTGCATAAATCTCTGCCGTCCAACGTCCGATTCCAGAAACTTTTGTAAGGACTGTTACGACTTCCTCAACAGAACAATTTCGTAAAATTTCAAAATCAATGCCTGCAGATGCAAGTGCCTTACAATATCTAATTTTTTGACGCGAGAGGCCGCATGATCTCAACTTTTCCTCACTTGCCGAAATAACCATTTCTTCCGATATTAAATTCGCACTCTCGATGCGGGACCAAATGGTCGACGCAGCAGCTACGCTGAGTTGCTGGCTTACAATTGCCTTGAATAAGGCAGTAAATCCATCCTGTCTGTAGCGTAGATCAATATTTCTAACTTCCTCAATAGCCCGAGCGATTATCGGTTCTGATTTACATAGAAAAAGCAACCCTTCACAAAGTATGGCTTTAGTTTTAATTTTTTTCAATTTTATCAATCCAATCTAAAGCTTCAGCAATTGAGTTAACACGATTCCCACGCCCTATTTCTGGCCGTTTAATCATAAGAACCGGCATTTTCAAAAAGGACGCAGCAGCCAGTTTTGGAAAAGATGAGCTACCTCCAGAATTTTTAACAACTAAAATATCTACCTTTAATTGTTTAAATAAATTAATTTCGTTCTCAACTGAAAAAGGTGGTCGACCTACTATAAATTTTCCATGTTTGAAGGGAAATATTTCATTAGGTTCGTCTATTTGTCTGCAAAAAACGTAACACCCCTCTAGGGAACCAAAATCTACCAGCGTTTGTCTTCCGGTAGCAAGAAAAACTGTACTTCCCGATTTTATACGGTTCGCAGCCTCTGTGGAGGAATCAACCTCCAACCACTCATCGCCAGGACCCGGAACCCAAGGTTCCCGTACAACAGAAAGACATGGTATCATAGTTTCGGAACAAATATTCAGTGTTCTCTCAGTTATCTTGATAGCAAAGGGATGAGTCGCATCGATTACTACATCAATTTTTTTTGATTTTAGCCAATCACGAAAGCCCTCATCACCTCCAAAACCTCCCACTCTTGTTTCACAGCTCAATCTCTTAGGATCTCTTGTTACACCTGCTAATGATGCAATTACTTCGTAACCCAGGGTAACAAGAGGAGAGATTAAGTTTCTAGCCTCAAAAGTTCCTGCTAAAAGCAAGACTCTCAAATTCCAACTTTAGCTATTACCGAGCCACTCCGATTAACTATAATAACACTTATCTGAATGTTATCGTTTTTAACCATAAAGGTTAAACTATCCAAAGCCTTCTCTGCAACTAAAGTTGCTAATTTTGGTCCAGCAATACTCAAGGCTTCTAGAGCTGTATTAGCAGAAGAAACGTCCGCAAGACCGGCACTTACACATAAAGAATTTAGTTTGGAAAAATCCACCTGGGATCTCTTGGAGTGCAAGTCAATCGCTCCAAATGCCAACTTAGTTATTTTTCCAATTCCTCCTCCAATAGAAACGCGGTCAATTGGGAATTTTTTTAGATACTTAATCATTCCCCCAACAAAATCACCCATATCCAACATAGCATAATCCGAAAGTCCCAGCACTTTTTGAACGGTCGCCTCACTTGTTGAGCCGGTACAGCCCGCAACGTGTTTTAGGTTGGCTGCCCTTGCCACGTCTATTCCTCTATGAATAGAGGCAATCCAAGCTGAACATGAGTATGGTTTGACAATCCCAGTCGTGCCTAAAATAGATAAACCGCCTTTAATTCCTAATCTAGGATTCCAGGTTTTTTTTGCTAAATCTGCTCCACCTGGTATAGAAATAGTAATTTGAATGTTAGCATTTTTTTTGTATTTCAAAGCCATTTCATTAACTAAATTAATCATCATTTTTCGTGGCATTGGATTTATCGCGGGCTCGCCAACCCCTATAGGCAGTCCTGGCTTAGTGACTTTACCGACACCCTCCCCACCAACGAAAATAACACCTGAAACTGATTCTGAAACTCGTGCATTTACGATACACCCATGTGTGACATCAGGATCATCACCTGCGTCTTTCTTTATACCAACCTCAACCCAATCTGATCCTCTTTTATAGCATTCTAAATCAAATATAGGGGCCTCTCCACGGGGGAGGATAACACTCACCGTCGTTAGAACCTCATCGCCCCATAACATCTCTAAAGCAGCCTTTACTGCAGCCGATGCACAAGCTCCGGTCGTCCAACCGCGTCGAAGTGTCTGATCAATCTTCTCTTTCATAGTTTTTATTATAGACATACCTTTAAGCGGCGCCAATGATCTATCTTATGTCGCTCTTTTGCTTTGCCTAAACGTTACATAAAGGCCATACATAAAAACATGATAGACTTTAATTTACTACCTAAAAAAAAATGGCCTATATTTTCTCCAGGTTGGGTTTGGTTATGTGGTGCCGGCCCAGGAGACCCAGGTTTGCTTACCTTGCATGCGCTTAACGGTTTAACGCAAGCTGACGTGGTCGTATTTGATGCGTTAGTCAATAAAGAAATTTTAGAATGGGCGCCCAACGCAGAGCTAATTTACGCGGGCAAACGTGGAGGAAAACCATCAGCCAAACAGCGAGACATCTCCTTACATTTGATTGAACTGGCCAAGTTAGGAAAGCGAGTATTAAGATTAAAGGGTGGTGATCCTTTTGTTTTTGGGAGGGGTGGTGAAGAAGCACAAACTCTTGTTCAAAACTTTATTCCTATAAGAATTATACCTGGTATCTCAGCTGGAATTGGTGGCCTAGCATACGCAGGTATTCCAGTAACTCACAGAGACGTAAACCAAGCAGTAACGTTCGTAACAGGCCATGACCAAAATGGTAACACACCATCATCACTTAATTGGTCAGCCATCTCTGAAGGTTCTCAAGTAATAGTTGTATATATGGGTATGAAGCACATTGATCACATTAGGATGTCACTTTTGAACGCAGGAAGAGACAAAAATGAGCCAGTTGCGGTTGTAACCAGCGCTACTTCCCTGAAGCAACATGTATTAGAAACCACTTTAGAGAACTGTGCTCAAGATATTAAGGCTGCTCATTTAACACCTCCTGCGATTATTTGTATCGGCAGGGCTGTCTTAATGAGACAAGTTTTAGATTGGCAAGCCCAAGCGGCCGGCGAGACTCCACGCAATGTTGATCCATTAAACCGCGGTCGTCCGGCTGAAAGTGCTTAAATAGTGAGCCCTAATGGAATTATAATTACTTCACCTTCCTCGGGCTCCGGAAAAACCGTTGTAACTCTTGGGATTCTTCGTGCTCTATCAAAGCAAATAAAAATCCGAAGCTTTAAATCCGGACCAGATTATATTGACCCTCGTTTTCACGAGTTTGCTTCTGGTAGTACATCTTTTAATTTGGATTCTTGGGCTATGTCAAAGAATCGAATTTTTTCTCTTTCCAGTGGAGATGGGCCTTTAATCGTAGAGGGCGCCATGGGTTTATTTGACGGGGCATCATCAGACGGCAGCGGTTCAGCAGCACATCTTTCTAAACTTTTGGACTTAAGTATAGTTCTTGTCATAGATTGCTCAATGATGGGGCAATCTATTGCCGCTGTTGTACGAGGATTCATTACTCAGGATCCCGACCTGCATTTTCTTGGAATCATACTTAACAAAGTAGGAAGCGATACTCATTTAGAGATCTTAACAGATTCCTTGTCTGATATTTTTTCCCCACCTATCCTTGGCGCACTAAAACGTAACAATATTTTCTCTCACCCGTCTCGACAACTGGGACTTGTTCAAGCAGAAGAGCGGTTAGAGTTACACAGCTGGATAGATCAAGTTTCTGTTGAGATAGAAAGGGACATTGATCTTAGTTCTTTTATTACTTCAAATAAAATTATACCAAAAAAATATAAACGAATAATTCCTCCAGGACAAAATATCTTAGTAGCAAAAGACACCGCATTTTCGTTTATTTACCCTCATATTCTTGAAGATTGGAAATTAGCAGGGGCGAATGTATCCTTTTTCTCACCCCTTGCCGACGAAGAAGCTCCACCGGCTGATTTTATCTATTTTCCTGGGGGTTATCCGGAGCTATATGCTGGCAAATTAGCCAGTAATTCAAAATTTCTGAAATCAATACGAACTGCTTCTAACCACACTAGAATATACGGCGAATGTGGGGGGTACATGCTTTTAGGATCTGCCATAATTGATAAGGATGGTAAATCTCATGCAATGTTAAATTTGCTAAACTTGGTAACGACTTTGGAAAACCCTAAATTGACTCTTGGTTATAGAAAACTAGAAGGTTTATCTACTCACATACCTGGTCAATTTAATGGCCACGAATTTCATTATGCAAAAACTCTACATGCCTCAGGAAAGTCTCTTTTTAAAGCATCAAATTCGAGAAAAACCCCACTTGATGAAATGGGGCTGGAGGATGGGTTTGTTTTTGGGTCTTTTGCTCATTTAATTGACCACGACGTTTAATAGTAACCTCTAAATGCAATGCTACCCAAAACACCTTAAATGAAGATTGTCCTGCTGTAATAGGAATGCTAACAAAGTTAATAAATGCCAATTCTTTTAATAGTTTTTGATATATTTTACAACTAAACTGGTCGCGGATTTTACGCCTAAAATATAAGGGAAGTTGTTGAGTATTATAAATAAGAGCTCATATTTTTTTAAACATTTATCAGTAACAAATATTTTTTTTGTATATCTTAAATCCATCAGGTATAGGTCCCTTAATAAATATATTCTGTACAAAAAAAGGAACCTTACTATATGCCAAAACCGTTTAGGTTCCTCGCGGATGACCCGAGAACGCGCCGAAATACAATAGTCTTAGTAATTGCTCAGGCCATACTAGGATCGCAAATGCCAATGATGTTTGTTGTCGGAGGCCTAGCTGGGAACTCACTGTCTAATAATCCCTGTCTTGCGACATTACCCATATCTCTAATTGTTTTTGGTTCGATGTGTACAGCTCCCTTTTTAAGTAATTTCATGCAACGCAAAGGTCGCCGTGCTGGCTTTATAGTAGGCGCTGCAGGGGGAGCTTTAGGTGCGTTAATTTCAGGTTATGGCCTTTACACTTCCTCTTTTGCTCTGTTGTTGTTGGGAAGCTTTATATCTGGGATTTATATGTCCGCTCAAGGCTTTTATAGATTTGCTGTAGCAGACAGCGCATCAGACAAAGACAGGCCTAAAGCTATTTCGTATGTGATGGCGGGTGGGCTTCTATCCGCTATAATCGGCCCCCAACTTAATAATTTACTTCAAGATGTGACAGCTGTTACTTTTCTAGGCTCCTACATTGCAATCGTAATGCTAAATTGCTTTGGTGTTTTGATCTTTTTTGGATTAGATTTGCCTAATGTATCTACTAATTCGTTGGACCTAGGGAAACAAAAAATACGAACAAGACTGGAACTCTTAAAAACTCCCAAAATTTTAGCAATAATGATTTGTGCACTTGTCTCTTACTCATTAATGAATCTAGTAATGACTTCGACCCCACTTGCAGTTGTCGGGTGTGGGTTTACTCTTAGAGACGCAAATAATGTTGTATCCACTCATGTTTTG
>JAQBUS010000074.1 GCA_027623875.1 Pseudomonadota bacterium | reverse complement strand
GCCTCGGCTCGATCTAAGGTAAAATCGTAATTATCATTTATTAAACAGAATTTGAAAGTGAGAAGAGATGTCGTCAAAAAGTGTGAAGTCAGAAGGTTTTTTTGAAACAGTTAAAACAGTGTTTTATGCTTTACTGATTGCTGGGTTATTTCGAACACTTTTTTTTCAACCTTTTTGGATACCTTCCGGTTCAATGAAGGACACTTTATTGGTTGGTGATTTTTTATTCGTTAACAAAATGGTTTATGGTTATTCCAAGTTCTCTTGTCCTTTTAGTTTATGCCCCATATCGGAAAGAATTTTAGCAGGCTCCCCATCTCGAGGAGATGTTGTGGTGTTTAGACACCCAGTTAGCGGTCAAGACTACATAAAGCGCTTGATAGGTTTGCCGGGAGATAAAGTTCAAGTAAAGAATGGAATTATTTTTTTAAATGGTAATGAGCAAACTCAAGTAAGTATAGCTAATTTTGAAGAAGATTACGAGCCTCAGGGCTCTGTAGGTGGCTTTCCCGCATGTACTAATAATAGTTTAATTATAGGATCAATATGCACCAAGGAAAAAAATCTTGAAATTCTAGAGAACAGCCCAAAACATTCGGTGCTGAATATCCGAAACGGTTTGTCTGGTGATAACACACCAGTTTTTGTTGTTCCTAAAGGGCATTACTTTTTTATGGGTGATAATAGAGATAATTCTGTTGATTCACGATTTTCACAGTCAAGCGGTGGAGTTGGCTTTGTGCCCTTCTCTCACCTTTTGGGACGGGCCGACAGAATTTTGTTCTCATCATCTGGAAGAAGTATGTTATATTTTTGGACATGGCGAAAGGATCGGTTTTTAAAACCGATTTATTAAAAATAGTATGTATCAACGGTTAGGAAAGCCAAATCTAAAAAAATGGAGAATCCATATAAAGTTAACACTTTAAGTTTGCTAAATGACCTTATTATCGAGACAGCACTAATTAATATCACCGTGCGTAGTAGATCAAGTGATAGCTGATAAGTATATTGTAATATAAGATTATATAATTGAGAGAATTTAATGAAACTTTCTGCGGAATTAACTGAATTTTCTAATAGAATCGGATACTCTTTTTTGAATCCAGAACTGTTGATCAGATCACTGACCCATAGTTCTATTTCATCTGCAACAAGACCCGATAACCAACGATTTGAATTTCTTGGAGACCGTGTGCTTGGTTTGGTTATGGCCGAAACACTTTTGGGGAAAGATCATGATGCGTCTGAAGGAATTTTGGCCCCGCGGTTTAATAATATGGTTCGCAAGGAGACTTGTGCTGAGGTCGCTCGAGAGATTGGGTTAGGAGCTGTTTTAAAACTCGGGAACTCTGAGATGGCGTCAGGTGGAAGAAAAAAACAAGCTGTCTTAGGTGATGCCCTCGAAGCATTAATTGCAGCTGTTTACTTGGATGGCGGCTTTGAGGTTGCAAAAAGATTAATTAATCAACTTTGGCGTGAAAGAATAGATAATGTTGAATTTGATGCACGTGATTCAAAAACTATATTACAAGAATTGGTACAGAGTTGGGGTGAGGCTCCCCCCATATATGAAATCATAGGACGGTCTGGTCCTGATCACGAGCCCACTTTTACAATTAATGTTAGAACAATATCAGGTCATTTTGCGGAAGCAATTGCTGGTTCAAAAAGGCAAGCGGAACAGGTGGCTGCGCAAAAATTGCTCGAAAGGTTAGAGAATGAATGAAGAAAAAAGAGCTGGATTTGTCGCTTTAATTGGAGAGCCAAATGCAGGTAAATCAACTCTTTTAAACCGAATGGTCGGCTCAAAAGTTGCAATAGTTACGCACAAGGTTCAGACGACAAGGGCCAGAATGCGTGGGATTACTTTGGTAGGCAAGTCCCAACTAATATTTGTAGACACCCCTGGTCTGTTTACGCCAAAGCGTAGACTGGACAGGGCAATGGTGGCCGCTGCTTGGAGTGGGGCCGTAGATGCCGACATTATTGTGTTGATGGTAGAAGCACATCGGGGAATTACTGAAGGAGTAGAAAAAATTATTCATCAGCTAAAAACCCGCACCCATGCAAATAAAGTTGTTTTGGCACTAAATAAGATAGACCGCGTAAAACCAGATTCGCTCCTATTACTAACAAAAAGAATGAACGATAAATTTGATTTCAGTGAAACTTTCATGATTTCTGCAGAGAAAGGACATGGAGTCGATCGTTTGCGAACTTGGTTAGGGTTAAGTGTTCCAGAAAGTCCCTGGCTGTATCCCGAAGATCAAATTGCTGATCTGCCGATGCGGATTATTGCCGCTGAAATTACTAGAGAAAAGCTCATCCTTCGTTTGCATGAAGAATTGCCATATCAACTCACTGTCGAGTCGGAGAGGTGGGAGGATAGGGCTGATGGATCGACGTTAATAGAGCAAGTGATTTATGTTATAAGAGACGGTCATAAAGGAATTGTTCTGGGCAACAAGGGCGAAACCATAAAAGTAATTGGTAAGGAGGCGAGGTTAGAGCTTATTGAATTTATGGGGCATAATGTTCATTTGTTGTTGAAGGTTAAGGTCCGACCTAATTGGTTGGAGGAAAGTGCCCGCTATTCGGAGATGGGATTAAACTTTTCTGATGGAAATGTATGATTAGATTAACAAGTGATTTCTGGGTTCAAAGCTATATTGCTAGATTGAGCTTGGTAGGCATACCAGCATTTGTTACGCTAAAGGGAGATCTTAATGCGGGTGCAGTTTTTATCAAGATTAACACACTAAACGGCTCGGCAATAGCATACCACCGGTCGTTCAATCCCGACACATTGTCTAAGTCATGGGTTATACTGTCAGAGGGAGAAGAGAGTGATGTCGATAAAGTTCTTTTTCGACAGAAAGGTTATGACCCAGATATTTGGATTATTGAAGTTGAAGATAAGTTAGGTCGAAATTTATTGGAAGAAGAAGGATTGAGAGACTAATGGAGTGGCAGAGTGAGGCTATTTTACTCGGCACTAGGGATCTAGGTGAAAACTCTACGATAATTGAAGTATTCACTGAAGAGAGAGGGGTTTATCATGGAGTTGTAAGGGGGGGTAAATCAAAAAGAATAGCACCAATATTGCAACCTGGAGCACAAATTAATGTTATATGGCGTGCTCGATTGGAAAGCCACCTAGGTACATTTAGTGTTGAGTTATTAAGGTCTCGCTTTTCTCTTGTTATAAATCAAAGAGCTTCTCTGGCTGGATTAAATTCCATAAGCGGATTGTTAAGATTTAGTTTGGCTGAGCGTGACCCTCATCCGAGACTTTATCACCGTACTATTGAACTATTGGATTGTTTAACTGAGTCGACCGATTGGCTTTTGTTATATTTAAAGTGGGAGTTGGCTTTATTGGAAGATATGGGGTTCGGTCTGGATTTAGAAAGGTGTGGAGTTACAGGTGAAACAGATAATCTTATTTATATATCGCCTAAAACGGGGCGAGCTATATCTGAGTCTGCTGCTGGCCGTTGGGCAAGTAAACTCCTCCCTTTGCCCCCATGCTTGTCCTCAACATGTTTGACTTCCGATGAGGGAATTGATGACGGCTACCAGGTAACTGACTATTTTCTTAAAAATTGGTTGGTGCCTTTTATGAGTAATCGTCCTCTTCCACCAGCACGACGGCGTCTAGTGGAGGTTCTCAGGAAAGAAAAAAAACTAAAGTGAAATTTATATTTTATCTTTTTTGAGTAATAAAATCAGAGATTAATCTTCGAGAGATTACATGTGCTTGAATTTCCGCGGCACCTTCAAAAATATTTAAAATTCGAGCATCACATAAAACCCTGCTAATAGGATACTCTAAAGAAAAACCATTTCCGCCATGTATTTGAAGTGAATTATCTGCAGCTGACCATGCTAACCTAGCCGATAGTAGCTTTGACATTCCGGCTTCTAGGTCACACCTTTTTCCAATATCTTTTTGTCGAGCAGAAAAATAAGTGAGTTGCCTAGCAACCATTAGCTCCACTGCCATCATCGCTAGTTTGTTTGATACCCTTGGAAATTTAATAATTTTTTTCCCAAATTGCTCTCTATCGAGAGCGTATTTCAAACCTAATTCCAGAGCAGATTGTGCTACACCAATAGCCCGTGCAGCAGTCTGGATTCGAGCTGATTCAAAGGTTTGCATTAATTGCTTAAAACCTAATCCCTCTACCTCTCCTAGAAGATTTTCCTCACTTACTTCAAAAGCATCGAATGCGAGCTCATACTCTTTCATACCTCTATAACCAAGAACTGGAATTTCAGTTCCAGCAATGCCTCGGGACGGAAAGTCCTCAGCGGTGTTTGCAGGAAGTTTTTCGGCTAAAAACATAGAAAGACCTTTGTGGTCTATAGAACTTGGATCTGTACGAGCTAGTAGTGTCATTAAGTGTGCTCGGCTAGCGTGGGTGATCCAGGTTTTATTGCCTTTAATTTTGTAAACTTTTTTGGATTTAACAGCACGTGTGGTTAGAGCACCAAGATTAGATCCGGTATTTGGCTCAGTAAAAACGGCTGTTGGCAATACTTCTCCTGTCGCCAGCCTTGGCAGCCACTTTTTCTTTTGCTGGTTTGTTCCGCCAGAGATAATTAGTTCTGCTGCTATTTCACTCCGTGTCCCTAAACTTCCTACGCCGATATAGCCCCGAGATAATTCTTCCGATACCACACACATGGCTGTTTTGTTTAAACCAAGTCCGCCATATGCCTGTGGAATAGTTAAACCAAAAACACCAAGTTCAGCCATCTCTTGGATCAATGTCAACGGTATTAGTTCATCTTTTAAGTGCCAATTATGAGCATGGGGATCCACTTTTTCTACGGTGAAACGTTTGAATTGATCTCGAACCATACCCATCTCTTCGTCAAGGCCTAAATTCCCGATCGGGTAGGTTGGAAATTGCTCAGTTAAAAACTTTACTAATAAATTTTTACAACTTTGATTTTTTGTAGAAGAAAAAAAATAAGCTAATTCTGGGCTACTGAAGAGTTTAGATATCTCAATGTCTACTCCGATATCCGGAAGTCTTATAATTTCTGTTTGTGACATGGGTATGCCACCTTTTATTTGAGACAAGTATTCTGAAAATGCTATTTGAAGAATTAATTTCTCTATCAGGCCGAATTTTTTTTCAGCATTTAGACGTTCTCCCCAACATTGAGTTTGTCTTAGCCCTTCAATATAAGTAGCGAGCCATGCCAAGCCATGAGAAGCCACTTGGTTGATCTCAAAAAACTCTTCCTCAGTATTTTCTTTTTGTTCTAATTTTTCGACAAAGCTGACCTTCGCTAACTCAAGTAGTGTTACGGCCTCTTCTAGGGCTATTTTTGATATTTGGAGTAGGTCAGGAATAATCAAGTTATTCTTTAATAGGAAACTGGTATCTTCTGAAGTATGTCCCAAAACTTAAATACTCTTGGTGCTAATTAAGTAATTTTTGAAATCATAATCAAATTGAAATGAATTCATAGGTTCTTACAGTGCTACTTGATGAACGTCTTCGTCAACATGCTTCATATATTGATTGAAATTGTCTGAAAACATTTTAATTAGTTTTTGTGCTTGAAGATCGTAAGCATCCTTACTTTCCCAGGTATTCCTAGGGGTCAATAAGGTAGTTGGTACCCCGTCAACTTTTGTTGGAACTTCAAAACCAAAGGAGTCATCCTTACGGAATTCTGCTGAATTCAGTGAGCCATTTAGAGCAGCAGTTAATAAAGATCGAGTTGCCTGAATTGGCATCCTTGATCCTATACCGTGTGCTCCACCAGTCCACCCTGTGTTAACCAACCAGCATTTTGTATTATGTTTTAGAATTTTCTTCCTAAGGAGGTTTCCATAAACTTCTGGCCTGAGGGGCATAAAAGGTGCTCCAAAGCAAGTGGAAAAAGTTGGTTCGGGATCTGTTACCCCTAATTCCGTTCCAGCGACTTTGGCGGTAAAACCAGACAAGAAGTGGTAAATTGCTTGTGCTGGTGTGAGTCTCGCAATTGGAGGTAAAACTCCAAAAGCATCACATGTCAGCATCACAATATGTTTAGGATGTTTTGCTAGAGATGTAGAAGAAGTATTGGCAATATAGTCTAATGGATAAGCACAGCGCATATTTGGACTAAGGCTGTCATCCGTGAAGTTAAGCTCCTTGGTAATGGGATCAAATACCATATTTTCTATCACGGTTGCAAACTTAGATGTTGTTGCAAATATTTCGGGCTCTGCTTTTGGATCAAGGTTAATAGTTTTAGCGTAGCAACCACCTTCAAAATTAAAAATCCCTGATTCCGACCAGCCATGTTCATCGTCACCAATTAGCGTACGGTTCGGATCAGCTGAAAGCGTGGTTTTACCAGTCCCCGAGAGACCAA
>JAQBUS010000073.1 GCA_027623875.1 Pseudomonadota bacterium | reverse complement strand
ATTTAGAAATAGCCTCCGAGTTATTTCTTTTTGCTAGTCGTTTACCTTTTGAGTCCATTATTAGTCTATGATGATAGAAAGTTGGGTTCGGAAATGAAAATAAGGCGTTAAGAATAGTGTGAAGTTGTGTGGCTTCATATAAATCTTCGCCCCTAACAACGTTATTTATTCCAGTGTCAGCGTCATCAATTACAACGGATAAATGGTACGAGGTGCCAATATCCATTCTTGCTAACACGACATCCCCAATTGAACTGATTGCAATGTCTCGAGTTATAAATTGTTGTACTGGTGTTCCCGGCAAGATTTTTTCCGCCTCAAAAAAAGATAAATAGGGGACTTTAATGTGGTCCCAGACCTTTTCCATATCTAATCGAAGGGAAAAATTCGGACTTTCTAAAGTTTGTTTTGATTTATGCCTGCAAGTGCCAGGGTACACTGGTCCGTTTGATCCTTTACCAGTTACCTGATCTTGCGGTGCTGAAACAGCGTCAGTGATATCTTTCCTTGTGCAAGTGCACTGGTAGAGCAACCCTAATCCCAACAACTCTTCTAACTTAACTTTATATTTGTCAATTCGTTCCGATTGACGCACGACTGGAGCAGACCAAGTTATACCCATCCATTTAAGATCATTATAGATTTCATCTTCCCAAACGGTTCTAGAGCGTGAGGTGTCTATATCTTCAATCCTTAAGTGGAATTCGCCAATATTTCTTTTAGCTAAATCAAACGCAAAGAGAGCAGAAAATGCGTGACCCAAATGCAATGGGCCAGTAGGGGACGGAGCAAATCTCGTTTTAAAAGTCATTTTCTTATATAAGATACATAATAGAGGTTAATATGTTTTTTATTTTATAACTGCTTATGGCTAGAGCTATTTAGAAATTTAGTTTGCCCATTTAGAGTAACTCTCTTTAGCACGGTCTGTATACATTTTATAACGCTCTGGTCTATTTTTTCTACCAGTTTTAGCACTTACCGGAGGAAAAAGACCAAAATTTATATTCATGGGTTGAAAAGTGGCTGCATCTGCTCCGTTAGTAATATGGTTCACTAAGGCGCCTAATGCGGTTTCAACAGGCGGAGCTTGCAGAGGTACCCCTAAGACCTCTGCTGCTGCCAGTTTGCCAGCTAATAAACCTGTTGCAGCACTTTCGACGTAACCCTCAACCCCAGTTATCTGTCCTGCAAAGCGTATATTTTGACGTGATTTCAACCTCAGCTGTGTATCAAGCAAAATAGGTGAATTAATAAAAGTATTTCTATGAATTCCTCCAAGGCGTGCAAATTCAGCATTTTCAAGCCCCGGAATGAGTCTAAAGACCTCTTTTTGTGCCAGGTATTTCATTTTTGTTTGGAACCCTACTATATTGAATAGCGTACCTAAGGCATTATCTTGCCTTAGTTGAACAATTGCATAAGATTTATTCTTTGGATCATGCGGATTAGTTAGCCCTACTGGTTTCATTGGGCCGAAACGTAAGGTTTCTCTTCCTCTTTCCGCCATTACCTCTATCGGAAGGCAACCATTAAAGTATTCGGCTGTTTCATCAGGCCTAAATTCAGTTTTTTCTGATTGCAAGAGCGCGTCAATAAAGGTTTCATATGTCTCTTTATCCATTGGGCAATTAAGATACGCTTTTTTATCTGCTTCTGTTTCCCCTTTATCGTAACGAGATTGAAACCAACACTTCTCCATATTTACTGTATCAAAGTAGACAATTGGTGCAATAGCGTCAAAAAATGCGAGAGAATTTTCGTTTGTAGATAATGAAATAGATCTTGCTAGTTTTGCGGAGGTTAAGGGGCCTGTGGCTATGATCCAGTTTCCATCGTTTGGTAGCTCTGTTATTTCTGTATTTTTAATCGAGATTTTTGGATGAGCCTTTAACTGATTTGTTACGCTTTCGGCAAATTTTTCTCTGTCAACCGCTAGCGCGCCACCCGCAGGGAGTGAGTATTTATCTGCTGTTTTAATTATTAAGCCGTTTGAGGTGCGCATTTCCCAATGTAAAAGGCCTACGGCATTCTGTTCGTCGTCGTCAGATCTAAACGAATTTGAGCAAACCATTTCGGCTAAATTTGAAGTGTGATGTGCAAAAGTTTTAATTTTTGGACGCATTTCATGAATTATTACATAGACGCCTAAATTAGCTGCTTGCCAAGCCGCCTCTGCCCCGGCCATTCCCCCACCAACTATGTTTATAATATCAGACATTTTTTGCATCTTTATTGGAACTTGAGCTTATCAGAGGTTCATTTAAGTTCAATCAAGACTTTCTAATACGTCATCTTCGGCTTCTGTGGACCCTTGATCAGCAATTCTAGCAACAGATACAACGAATTCTGCCTCAGCGGTGTCAAAAACTTTTACCCCGCCAGCGCCACGAGAGCGAAATGAAATACCCTCTACCGGACACCGTATTGCCTGCCCAGTTGAAGTAACCAGCATAATTTGGTCTTCCAGGTCCACTGGAAACGAAGCGATAACATCTCCGCCACGCATTGGTTTATCCATAGCAGTTACGCCGACTCCACCTCTACCGCGAACAGGGTAATCATGAGCCGAACTAATTTTACCCGCCCCATTTGAAGTTAGAGTTAAGATTAGATCTTCTGATTCTGACATCTCGGCATATCTTTCCTGAGAAAGCGCAATATCCATTACTATTTCTTCATCCGATTGTTCAGAATCCTCCGGAAGACCAGCGATCGCCCGCCGCATCTTTAAATAGGCGACTCGTTCTTCGGAACTTGCTATAAAATGACGAATTACAGACATCGAAACTACCTTATTGGTCCCTTTCAATTTAATGCCTCTAACACCTGTGGAATCTCTTCCTTTAAACACCCTAACATCTAATGTTTTGAAGCGTATAGCTCTCCCTGAATTAGTGACTAGCATTACGTCATCTTCGTCGGAACAAATTCTGGCGTTAATGAGTTCAACATCTTCTGGAAGTTTCATTGCAATTTTTCCGTTGGATTTGACATTAGTAAAATCCGAGAGAGCATTTCGTCTTACGCTGCCGTCAGATGTTGCAAATACAATTTGCAGATCTACCCAATCGGTCTCATCTCTATCCACGGGCATTATTGCTGCAATTGAGACACCCTGTGGAATGGGTAGGATATTTATAACAGCCTTTCCTTTCGCCGTTCGCCCACCGATGGGGAGGCGCCATGTTTTTATTTTATAGACCATACCTGCAGTAGTAAAAAATAATAACTGTGTGTGAGTATTCGCTACAAATAACGTTGTTACAACGTCGTCTTCTTTTGTTGACATCCCTGAAAGACCTTTTCCGCCTCTTTTTTGCGACCTGAAGTCTGTCAAAGGCGTGCGTTTTATATAACCTCCCGAAGTTACGGTTACGACCATATCTTCTTTTTCTATAAGATCTTCGTCTTCCATATCCCCAGACCAGTCAACAATCTGAGATCGGCGGGGTATAGCGAATTTATCTTGAATTTCGATTAATTCAGAAGTTATAATTTCCATTATTCGTTCGCGGGAGCGAAGTATGGCTAGGTATTCTTTTATTTTTATTGCTAGCTCTTCCAGTTCAGAGGTTACCTCTGTAACACCCAATTGTGTTAATCTTTGCAACCTGAGTTCGAGAATTGAGCGCGCTTGAACCTCAGAAAGATAATAAGTACCATCCTCATTAACTGTATGAGTAGGGTCATCTATAAGTTTGATGTAATCAATGATTTCATTGGCAGGCCACGCCCTAGTCATTAGCTTTTTTCGCGCCTCAGCAACATCAATTGACTGACGGATGGCTGCAACTATTTCATCTACGTTAGATACGGCTACTGCTAATCCGCATAAGATGTGAGACCTCTCGCGTGCTTTATTTAACTCGAAGGCAGTTCTACGGGCTACCACTTCCTCTCGAAAGGAAATAAAATTTGTGAGAAATGTCCGCAAGGTTAATTGTTCTGGTCTACCACCATTTAAAGCTAGCATATTGCAAGCAAAAGAATTTTGCATTGGAGTGAATCTGAAAAGTTGATTTAATACTACGTCTGCAGTTGCATCCCTTTTTAATTCTATTACCACCCTCACTCCAACCCGATCGGATTCGTCCTGTACGTGAGAAATACCTTCTATTTTTTTATCCCTAGCTGCCTCAGCTATTCTCTCAATCATAGTGGATTTATTAACTTGGTAAGGAATTTCATCTATAATGATTGCATATCTATCTTTACGTATTTCCTCTATATGTGTTTTAGACCTAACAATGACGCTTCCCCGGTATTCCGTATAGGCTTTCCGCGCGCCACTTCTTCCTAAAATTATACCACCGGTCGGAAAATCAGGCGCTGGAACAAACTCCATTAGGTCTTCAGCGCTTAGATCAGGAGATTTTATCAGTGCTAATGATGCATCTATCACTTCTCCTAGGTTGTGGGGTGGTATGTTTGTGGCCATACCAACAGCTATTCCACCGGCTCCGTTTACAAGCATATTTGGAAATCGAGCAGGCAGAACGCTTGGTTCACGATCTTTACCGTCGTAATTGTCTTGAAAGTCAACTGTGTCTTTTTCGATATCTGTTAGGAGGTAAGCTGCTGGTTTATCCATCCGCACTTCGGTATAACGCATAGCGGCAGCATTATCTCCGTCCATTGAGCCAAAGTTTCCTTGGCCATCTAAAAGAGGTAGTGACATCGAAAAATTTTGAGCCATTCTTACTAAAGCGTCATAAATTGCACCATCTCCATGGGGATGATATTTGCCCATTACATCGCCGATGGCACGTGCAGATTTGCGATAAGATTTTTCGTGGCTATTCCCTGTTTCATGCATTGCATATAGAATTCGACGATGCACCGGTTTAAGGCCATCTCGCAAATCTGGAATTGCTCTGGAAATTATAACACTCATTGCGTAGTCTAAGAACGACGTTTTCATTTCACTAGTGATTGAAACTTGCGGTCCGTCATGTGCCATTCTTGCTTGTGGCATTTCTTCTTCAGGGATGTCTGTTGTGTCGCTCACGCTCATTCCAATCTAATTTAGCCATTAACTACATCTAGTTGTTTTTATTATAGCCTATCCTAAGTGTTGAACGCAATAAGAAGATTTTGGCATAACTAATAAGATTAATAATGTACAATAAGTAATTGTTAATATTGTATATTCATATAATTTATGGAAAGTTTTTCTGTATTCTTCTACAGTCATTACTTAAGCATTATTTAGTTAATAAAAAAGCTATAATCTAATAGAGAAAACCAGCATTAATTTTTTGTTAAGATTGGTTGTTTCTCACTGTTACAGTTAGCCATAATGTAACAAGAATTAAGGAGAGTAGGGCATTCCAACTCGCCATAGAGAGATTAAATAAAGACCAAACAATTTCGTTACATTTAATTAGGGGAGCGCTCATAATTATCTCAAAAAGGACTTCTGTTGAAATTTTCTTGATTGAGCCAGAAGAGCATGTTGATGGGCCACTCCACCAATTTTGCTCGATACCAGAGTGGTACAGGCCTAGAAAGCCTCCGGTAAGGGCACTTAGAGCACCAAGTGTGGCTATTTCTTTACCGGGCCTCAGAACCCATATAGCGCCTATTAATATACAGCCGACGTGTGGCCAGCGTTGCCAGATACAAAGCTTACAAGGTGCATATCCCCAAAGCTGAAAAGCAAAAGCGCCTAAAAGTAAAAAGCTTGAACCTACCATTGCAGATAATATTATTTTTTTTTCGGTCATAAAATTTTAATAAATCCAAATCCACTAATTAGAACTAAAATAAAAACAATAAAAATTAATCCTAATTTTTTTCTTATAAACATGTCAATTGCTTCGCCGTAATACCAAAGTAGGGTAGCAACGAGAAAAAAACGTAAGCCTCTTGATACAATTGACGTAATAACAAAGGTTGTGAGTGGCACTGCACTCCATCCAGATACTATTGTTATAATTTTGTATGGTAGAGGGGTCAATCCGGCTATCAAAATTGGCCAGAATCCTAAATCATTGAAATGACTATTGAATTGGCTGGCCAATTCAGCTTTGCCAAAGAAAGATAGAAGCGGGAAACCTATTTGATCATAAAATAACGCGCCTATAGCATAACCAAGTAATCCTCCTAATACCGATGCAAAAAGAACGACGGTGGCTATTAAAAAGGCCCTATTTGGTCTAGCTAAAATCATCGGGATCATTAAAATATCAGGTGGTATAGGAAATACTGAGCTTTCCAGAAATGATATAAATGCTAGTGCCCATAGTGCTAATCTGTGGTTTGCTAAAGCCAATGTCCAAATATAGGTTTTCTTTAACATTGCTTTCCCATGATGAATTCATTTACCTTAAGTGTGTAGGTCAATTTCCTTTAGCTAAAAGATTTTCTATATGATTTGTAATTTTTCGG
>JAQBUS010000072.1 GCA_027623875.1 Pseudomonadota bacterium | reverse complement strand
TGTAGTAAAAAGAGAGAGTGGTTCAGTGACGGCCCAGGTGATCGAACTTCCATTTTTTTAAAGTAGAAGTAAACGTTTACGACGACTTTTTTTTGAAGTTTTATTCAGAGATCTTTTAGAAAAGGTGGGTTTTGTCCCCACACTATTCCGAGGAGTAAAAAGTTGACTACAGTAATAACAGTTCTAGTAGGATGTGTAGGAGCGCTGATAGCTTGGTTAATACATTTCCCAGCACCGTTTCTCACAGGTCCAGCTGTTGCCGTAGCAACCGGAGGTTTGTTAGGTTTTTCTTTTAGGATTCCAAATATTTTAAGGGAAACCATTTTTCTTTTCTTGGGAATTACCTTAGGTGCTAGTGTTACCCCCGAAATCTTGAATGCAGCTAAAACCTGGCCTGTCAGCCTTATTTTTAACTGTATAAGTACCGCTTTAGTAATGATATTTGGTTGGTTTTTATTGGGCCGATACTTCAATCTTGAACGAAAAACCGCAATTCTAGCTTCAAGTCCAGGTCATCTCAGTTTTGTATTATCTCTGGGGTCAACTGTCGGGGCAGAAGTTTCAAATATTGCTATTATCCAATCTATAAGGGTTTTTATCTTAACATTAGCAGTTCCAGTTATTTTATCTTTACTTGCGAAACCAGATGAACTTCTTTCCGAGATAGTATCAATTAATATTACTTTAAGTAATTTTTTCTTATTAAGTGGTGTATCTGCTCTTAGTGGAGTTTTGGCCCGGCACTTTAGGGTTCCTGCTGCCCTCCTTTTAAGCGGAATGTTATTTTCTTCTATAGGGCATGGCATTAATTTAACGCCGGGATCAATCCCTCAGCCGCTTTCAATGTTTTGTTTTATAATTTTGGGATCTCTAATTGGATCACGCTTTACTGGAGTCACTTATATCGAACTCAGGAGGTGTTGTGCTAGCGGCTTAGCGGTAACATTTATAGGGTTAGTAGTATCTTTAATTCTAGCTTATCTCGTTCATAGACTTACTGGTGTAGATATTTTTGTAGTTTTAGTTGCATTTGCACCCGGAGGGTTTGAGACAATGGTGGTTATGTCTTCTTTGGTAGGAGCAGATCCAGCTTATGTAGCGATTCATCATATTACAAGATTGTTTTTTCTTAGTGTTTTTGTTCCAATAGTCTTGATTGAAAAACAAAAATTATAAAACTTTCAAGCCTTCTTCCAATGCGTTTAAAATTTGGTTTGTTTCGCTGCTAGAAATTATTAAGGGTGGTGAAAGTAGTATGTTGTTTCCACCCACTCTAACCATCGCTCCTGAATTGTACACTTTTTCACCGACCTTAGTCATTCTTTCTGCATCCATATGGGTTTTGTTTTCTTGATTTGAAACTAGCTCCATTCCAGTCATTAAGCCATGTCCTCCTCTAACATCTCCAATAACGTCATATTTTTCTTTTAGGGATTTCAGGCCCTCAAAAAGTTGATTGCCTCTTGCAGTGGCATTTTCCTGAATTTTTAGTCTCTTACTTTCTTTAATACAGGCTAGAGCAGCTGCAGCGCCTACAGGGTGACCTGAGTAGGTGTAGCCATGGCCAATATTCGCTATCGAGGGGCCGCCTTCTTCAAATACCTCAGCAATATGCTCAGAAATCATACAAGCACCAAAAGGAAAATAAGCCGAAGTTATACCCTTTGCCATTGTCATCATATCTGGCGTTACTCCCCAATAGCGTGCACCACACCAATCGCCAATTCTTCCAAACCCGGTAATAACCTCATCCGAAATCATCAAAATCCCGTATTTTGTACAAACATCCCGCATTTTCTTCATATATGATTTATGTGGGACTATTACTCCGCCAGCACCTTGAATTGGTTCCATTATAAATGCGGCGATTGTTTCAGGGCCTTGGAATTCAATTTCGTCAACTGCAGCCATAACACAAAGGTCCGCTAGGCGCTCTGGGTTAGTTTCATTAAATGGATTTCTATATGTATATGGGCTTGGTAAATGGAAACATCCAGGAAGAAGTGGTTCGTAATTCACCCTGAAGCGATTATTGCCATTTACTGACGCACCTCCGAAATGTGTCCCATGGTAGCCTTTTTTGAGAGATAAAAATTTTGTTCTGCTGTGCGCTCCATTTATCTTATGATATTGTCTAGCCAAACGCAGAGAGGTCTCAACAGAGTCAGATCCACCAGATGTAAAAAATGCTCTCCCCATACCCTCAGCTTTGAACATTTCGCTCAGCTCAAAGCTTAATTCGATAGCTGGACCATTAGTTGTGCCAGCAAACGCTGAATAATAAGGTAACTCATTTAATTGATCAGCAATTGCCTGTTTTATTGGTTCAGAAGAATAGCCAACATTTACGCACCAAAGCCCACCGACAGCATCGATAACTGTATTGTTATCACTGTCTGTAATAGTTGAGCCCTGTGCTGTCTTTATAATTCTTGGAGGATCTTTTTGTAGTGCCCCAGGATGACCCATTGGATGCCACATATGGCGTGCGTTATTTTCATTTAGAAAATTTGAATCTTTCATGAACCACTCCTTGATTTCTAAAATAAGTTCGACCAAAAATTTTAATTTTGCAAGATATAAAAGCCGTTTAAAACGTCATTTGGTAAATTAATGTAGATCTGAATTGGTTCCCTCTTGTTTGAACGCTCTTAGCACTTTAAACGATAGAGAATGAAAAGATGGATTCCATTTTTAAGATCTGATCAGGTAGTGTCTGTAGTCCGCTTATCTGGGGTAATAGCCACCGGTGGGCGTGGGTCGAATCTCAATGAAGAAAATATAAGCCCAATTTTAGAAAAAGCCTTTACCAAAGGAAGGCCAAAGGCAGTGGCTCTTTTGGTTAATTCACCAGGTGGCTCGCCAGTTCAATCTTCTCTAATCGGTACAAAAATTAAGTATCTTTCAAAAAAAAATAAGATACCCGTTTATGCATTTGTAGAAGATGTAGCTGCATCTGGTGGGTATTGGATAGCATGTTGCGCCGATGAAATCTTTGTCGATGAAAGTTCTATTGTTGGCTCTATTGGTGTGATTTCGGCTTCCTTTGGGTTCAACCAGCTTATGGAGAAGCAAGGAGTGGAGCGCCGTGTTCATACATCTGGTAAAGATAAATCTATGCTTGATCCGTTCCGGCCAGAGAGACCTGATGATGTCAAACGACTAAAGGCCCTCCAAAGTCAAATTCATGAAAATTTTATATCACATGTAAAGCTTCAACGAGGATCTAAGTTGTCGACTGAAGAGGATTTATTTTCAGGTGAAATCTGGATTGGAAAAAATGCAGTAGAGGTGGGATTAGTAGATGGGATTGGTCACCTTAGAGAGATACTAGAAATAAAATTAGGAAATAAAATTAAGATTAATTCTTTTGGCCCCAAAAGATCTATTTTTCATAGGTTCGGAACAAAAATTTTGACTGACAATATTGATCAACTACAAAACAGGGGGCTTTGGGCTCGATTTGGTCTTTAAATGATTATAAAAGTAATTAGCCTGTTTTTGATAGGGATGATGGTTTTAGCAATGTTTGGGAAGTTACGACTTCCGAAAATCGGAATCAAAAAAGCCAAACGTTGTAAAAAATGTGGTGCCCATCTTATAGGCAAAGGTACTTGTACTTGTGGGAGGGGAGTATGAAACTAATGTACGCTCAACGTTTTGGCAACCTATATGCATAAGGGAAATGCAATTGTAACTGGGGCTGCTAATAGATTAGGTCGGGCTATGGCATTGCACTTGGCAGACCTGGGATACAACGTTGTGGTTCATTATTTTTCGTCTGTTGAAGCCGCTGATGAGTTGGTTTCTTTAATTGAGAAGAAAGGAAAGAAATCAGTCTGTTTGCAGGCAAATCTTCTAGATAATAAGAGTGTAAAGAGTTTGATACCAAGGGCATCAGCGGCTATTGGCGGACCTTTAAGTGTTCTAGTAAATAACGCCTCAATTTTTGAATATGACAATCTAGAGACTACTACCGAAGAAAGTTGGAGCCGGCATATTGGTTCAAATCTGTACGCACCTTTTTTTTTAACACAAATATTTGCACGTCAAGTTTCAGACATTATTTTTGATAATAACCATGAGCCAATTGCTGGAGCAGTCGTGGTAAATATGATAGATCAAAGGGTTAAAAAACTCACCCCGGAATTCATGAGTTATACTATTTCAAAAATGGGTCTTTGGGCATTTACTCAGACAGCAGCTCAGGCTCTAGCGCCTAAGATACGAGTAAATGCAATTGGACCTGGGCCAACATTACGTGGGGCTCGCCAATCAGAATCCCACTTTTTAAAGCAACGTAATAGTACCATTTTAGGACGAGGTGTGAATTCAGAGGATGTTGCTAACGCATTAGAATTTATATTAAAATCTCCCTCGGTAACAGGGCAGCTATTTTGTATCGATAGTGGGCAGCATTTAAATTGGCAATCGCCAGATATATTAGGGATAGAAAGTTAGATATAAAAAATACGAAACTTGTCCACGTGAAGCGTTTCTTTTGAAAAATGTATATAATATACAATGTTTTTAATGACTTACAGAGTAATGAATAATAATATTAAATAAAATCAATGGGTTTATATGTATGTGTGGAAATTCAGAAATACGGTAAGTTATCGAAAAAAAAGGAAAAATCATATTTGAAGTATATTCTCCACAAGGTTATCCACAAGAAGAGTTAAAATATCATTTTAATTTCTGATAACCTCTAGGTTAAATTGCTATGCAAACAGTGGGTCGGGAATGAATTTAATGCCTCAAGAAAATGAACTTGTCCCACAGAGTGTTCGCGATGGTAACGCTCGTATTAGATCTTACCTGAAAAGTTTAGACGGAAGCCCGGGCGTGTACAGAATGTTAGATGCCTCTGACCGCGTTTTGTATGTTGGTAAAGCCAAGAATTTAAAGAATAGAGTTTCTAGCTATACTCGATCAGTTGGGCATTCAGCTCGAATAACTCGAATGATTTCGGAAACGCTCTCTATGATGTTCCTTACTACGGAAACAGAGATCGAGGCTTTATTGCTAGAACAGAATTTGATAAAAAACTTAAAACCAAAATATAATGTTTTGTTTCGTGACGATAAAAGTTTTGCTAGCATTGTCGTCGATAAAAAGCACAAGTTTGCACAAATTAGAAAACATAGGGGAGCAAAAAAAGAAAAGGGAAGCTATTATGGACCTTTTGCAAATGCTGGAGCCGTAGAGAGAACTCTTAATCAAATACAAAAAGTTTTTTTACTACGCAATTGTAGCGACGCTACTTTTGAGTCCCGATCTCGTCCGTGCTTAATGCATCAAATCAAACGTTGCTGTGCTCCGTGCGTTGGTAAAATTGATGAATTAGAATATAAGAATTTAGTTTTTAATGCTGAGCAATTTTTGTTAGGAAAAAGCTCTAATATGAATACTCGGCTTGTCAATGAGATGCGAGAGACTTCTGAAAGGCAAGAGTTTGAAAAAGCTGCAGGTTTAAGAGATCGCATTAGAGCGCTTACGGAAGTTCAAACGCAACAGGGTTTTAACCCAAAAAACATTTCGGAAGCAGATATAATTGGGCTTCACCAGGAGTATGGTCAGGCATGTATACAGGTTTTCTTTATACGCGCTTATCAAAATTGGGGTAATAGGGATTACTTCCCGAATATAGGGTTTGGCGCTGACGCTTCTGAAATTATGCAGACATTTCTTGGTCAATTTTATTTTAATAAAACCCCGCCTAAGACTTTATATTTAAGCACGGATATTCCTGATCCTATTTTGATTTCGGAGATGTTGTCAGAGAAGGCAGGTTATAAAGTTAACTTAATAGTTCCTCGCCGTGGAGCTAAGGTAGAAATAGTTAGAGCGGCAAAGAGAAATGCTAAGGAGAGCCTTGCACGTAGGCTCTCTGATTCATCTACCCAGAAAAAGTCACTACAGGGGTTGGCAGAAGTTTTTAAATTAGAGTCGGCACCCGAACGAATCGAGGTTTTTGATAATTCACATTTTCAGGGTGCGTCGGCTGTTGGAGCTATGATTGTGGCTGGTCCCGATGGATATATAAAAAACCATTACAGGAAATTTAACATTAAGGGCCAGAATGCAAATTTTGGAGATGACTTTGCGATGATGGAAGAAGTTCTGACTCGTAGGTTCGAACGACATATTATGGAAAACTTAAATGGTTTGGAAACTAACATACCAGATCTGTTGATCATTGACGGAGGATTGGGGCACATTTCCGTAGTTTCCAGAGTTATGAAGAGTTTGGGTTTGGAGAGAATTCCGGTGTTTGGTGTTTCTAAAGGAATTGATAGAAATGCAGGAAAGGAAGAGTTCCATAACGCGGTGTTAGGAACTTTTGTGTTAAAACGAAATGACCCAGTTTTATACTTTGTTCAAAGATTGAGAGAT
>JAQBUS010000071.1 GCA_027623875.1 Pseudomonadota bacterium | reverse complement strand
CTTAATAAAACTGCAATTGTAACTGGTGGTGGCTCTGGATTTGGCACAGGAATATGTGAAAAATTCGCAAGAGAAGGGGCAAGAGTTATAGTTGCCGACGTTAACGGAGATAGTGCCGAAAAGATCGCAAAAGACTTAAATGTTAGCTATTTTAAGGTAGATGTATCAAATTCTAAAAGTATGGCTGAATTAGCAAACTTTTCTTTTAATGAATTTGGTAATATAGATATTATTGTAAATAACGCGGGTGTTACACATTTACCTGCTCCAATGGAAGATATTAGCGAGGATGAGTTCGATAGAGTGTTAAACGTCAATATACGGTCGATTTACTTGGCGGCAAAATATTTTGTTCCCCATATGAAGAACAATAAATCGGGTGTTATATTAAATATAGCGTCGACTGCAGGTGTTTCCCCTAGACCAAATTTAAATTGGTACAACGCATCTAAAGGTTGGGTTATCACTGCTACCAAAGCTATGGCAATTGAGCTAGCTTCTTTCGGAGTGAGGGTAAACGCGTTAAACCCAGTAGCCGGTGAGACACCGTTATTAAAGGCTTTCATGGGTGAAGACACACCTGAAATGCGTAAAAAATTCTTGTCGACTATACCACTTGGTAGATTTTCGACACCCGAAGATTTAGGGAGTGCAGCTTGTTACTTGTGTTCTGATGAGGCTAGCCTGATTACTGGGATAGCAATGGAAATTGATGGGGGTAGGTGTATATAAAGGGATTTTTTTGATTGTGTGGAATTACCTTCTTCGAATTTATCTCGTTACCATGATTAAAGTTAAGAAAATATACTAAGTTAAGCAACATGGGTCTAAGGAAAAAACTAAATGAAAACGCGAATAACAGAGCTTTTTGAAATTGAGCACCCCATTATGCAGGGTGGGATGCATTATGTTGGATTTGCAGAACTTGCTGCAGCGGTTTCTAACGCTGGAGGGCTTGGGATTATCACGGCGCTTACTCAGAAAACCCCCGAGAAATTACTGAAAGAAATTTTGAAATGTCGAGACCTGACGAATAAACCCATTGGAGTTAATTTAACCTTTTTACCTACTGTTTCATCTCCCGATTACCCTGGCTATATTAAAGCAATTATCGATGGGGGGGTGCGGATTGTGGAAACAGCAGGGCGCAACCCACAAGAACATATGCCGGCGCTAAAAGCAGCAGGTATCAAGGTAATTCATAAATGTACATCTGTTCGTCATGCATTAAAGGCTGAAAGTATTGGTTGTGATGCGGTTTCGGTCGATGGTTTTGAGTGTGCGGGACATCCCGGGGAAGATGACATTCCAAATTTTGTCTTACTACCTTTGGCTGCGGATAAATTACGCATTCCATTTGTCGCTTCTGGAGGAATGGCAGATGGAAGAAGCTTGGTCGCCGCTCTTGCCTTAGGAGCCGACGGAATCAACATGGGAACTCGATTTATGGTGACAACGGAAGCACCTATTCATGAGAATGTTAAGCAAGCAATAATAAATGCATCAGAGCTGGATACCCGCCTTGTAATGAGACCTTTGCGAAATACTGAGCGAGTTCTTGTTAATCCAGCAGTCGAGAAGGTTCTAGAGGTAGAAAGGGTTAAGGGTGCAGATCTAACGTTTGATGATATCGCTGACGAAGTAGTTGGAGTTTACCCTAATGTTATGCTCAAAGGAGCAGTCGACACTGGAGCGTGGTCTTGTGGGATGGTTGCCGGGTTGATAAAAGATGTTCCTACATGTGACGAGCTTATTAAGAATATAATGGCAGAAGCTAACTCTATAATTCTCGAGCGGTTTGGAGATATATCCTCTTAGTAATATGATTTATTTTTTGGTGTAGGGATCAACTTCTTCACCTGTATTTCTGTTTCTAAAGGTGTAATAAATATAAAATGTGTAATGTTAAATAAAACAAAAAAAAATGGACAACCCCAGATGACCTCTAAAACCCGCTTAATATTTACTTTTTTAGTCGGCCTTATGGCTGCAAGCTGTGGCTTCTCAATGTCAAGCACGCCCACTAGAAATGATAATGCGTGCACGTTGATTAAGCATAAAAAAAGCTGGGTGAGGGACTTAAAAAAAGTTGAGAAAAAATGGGGGGTTCCGGCAGCAGTTCAACTAGCGATTATTTGGAAGGAAAGTAGTTTTAACGCTCGCGCAAAAACCTCTCGAACCAAGGTTCTTTTCTTTATTCCTGGGGCGCGGCGCTCTACAGCCTCTGGATATGCTCAAGCACTTGATGGCACCTGGGCGGATTACAAAAAGAGGAATGGTCTTCGGTTTGCCAATAGAGCTGATTTTGGAGATTCTGTAGATTTTATCGGTTGGTATCTTAACAATGCCAATAAGACACTGCGAATTAAGAAAAATGATGCGTACAGAATGTATATCGCATACCATGAAGGCCTTAAAGGCTATCAGAAAGGAAGCTATAAAGCGAAACCCTGGCTGATGTCGACTGCCAAGCAAGTTAAGACTAGAGCTGCCTTATATAGCAAGCAGTTAAAAAAATGTCCAGCATTCTAAGGCAGTCTATTATATTAAATATTACGTAACCATGTCAATTAACCCACAATATTTTTAAAATCGTTGCTACAGTAAGTTTAAGTTATTTTAGAGGGTATCATGAATCCATTTCTTACCAGTAATGAGTTTTTTAAAAATTTGTTTGTCGATGAAACGGTTGAACATTCTTTTTCAACAGAAGTAACTTTGGAGCATTATAAAAGCTATGAAATAGCTTTGATCAAAGCTTCTATAAGTCTATCTATTGTTGAGTCGCAAGCTGGCACCGAAACAATCGCAAAAATTCAATCATTCGTTCCTGATATGATCAAAATTGGTACTTCACTTATTGTTGATGGCTTGGCCGTACCAGAGTTTGTACGACAATTAAAAGAGCATGTTGGTCCCAATTTGAAAGATTTGGTTCACTGCGGTGTAACGAGTCAAGATGTTATGGATACGACAATGATATTAGTTTTTCGGGATTTAAATTTTATTATAGAAAATAAATTACGAGAAGTAAGTGAATTACTTGAGGGTTTATCAAATCGATTTAGTGATAATGTAATTGATGCAAGGACTCGGATGCAGTTAGCCATGCCGATAAGGGTTGAGGAGCGTATTAACACATGGATAATCCCACTAAGAGAGCACTTAGTTCGACTTTCTGAAATACGGTATCGACTAGAAGTAATTCAGTTTGGAGGACCAGTTGGAACAAGAGAGTGTTTTGGTGACCTTAGCTCGGAACTTACTGAAGAGTTGGCGAAGGAATTTGGATTGGGTGTTACCCAAAAGGCGTGGCATTCAATGAGATCAAATTTTGCAGAGTATGCGGGATGGCTATCCCTAATAACAGGTTCGCTAGGAAAAATGGGGTTAGATTTAACTTTAATGGCTCAACAAGGAATTGGAGAGGTTGATTTTAAAGGAGGTGGAACTAGCTCTTCTATGCCTCATAAAAGCAACCCAGTCTTACTGGAAATATTAACTAGCTTTGCAGATTTTAACGCTCTACAACTTTCTGGCGTACACTCGGCACTTGTTCATGAGCAAGAGAGGTCTGGGAGGGCTTGGACTCTGGAAACTATGTCGATAACGAACATGCTTAGTGTAACTGTTAAATCGTTATCAATTTCAAAAATTGTTTTGAGTAACATTGAGAGAGTAGGTGGACTTAAGTAGCAATTTTCTACACTTTCCTGCCGGTTAACTAGCTCTAAGTTGAAGTATCTTTCTTGCCTCGGTTGATGATGCTACGGGTCTTTCATATTTAGAACATAGCTCGACCACTTTTTTGACAAGTGCTGCATTTGATGGTGCCAACCTCTCTTTATCTAAACGCATATTGTCTTCAAGACCCGTTCTGGTATGGCCACCTGCGGCGACGCACCACTCATTTACTATAATTTGTCCCCTTCCGATCCCCGCGGCGCACCACTGCGCACTCGGAAGTAGTCGTTTAACGGTTTTTATGTAGTAATCGAATACGTCCTTGTCGACCGGCATTGCATTTTTTACACCCATGACAAACTGAACATATAGGTCCCCAGGTAGGCGTCCGTCTCTATTCATGGATGCTGCCTGATGAATATGGCTAAGGTCAAATGCTTCGATCTCGGGTTTAACGTCATACGTAATCATTTCCGAGGCAAGCCAATCTACTAGTTCTGGGGAGTTCTCGTACACTCTGGTTGGAAAATTGTTGGAACCGACAGTTAATGAAGCCATATCTGGTTTAATAGAAAGCATGCCTCCTCGATCTGTGCCTGATCCAGATCGTCCGCCAGTTGAAAACTGAATGATCATCCCCGGACAATGCGTGTTAAGTCCGTCTTTTAGTAGGGCGAATCTTTCCGGGTCTGATGTGGGGACTCCCTTGTCATTTCTTACGTGACAGTGAGCAATTGCGGCGCCTGCTTCAAAAGCCTCCTGCGTGCTTTCTACCTGTTCCGCTACTGAGATAGGTACTGCAGGGTTGTCATTTTTAGTTGGAACGGAACCGGTTATGGCTACGCAAATTATGCAAGGATTAGTCATACTGAACCTTTAAATATCAAAAAATACTGTTTCATTGTGACCTTGCAGGTGTATATTAAAACTGTAAACACCTTTTTTTTGTCGAATAGCTAAAAGTGTCTTAATTCGTTTCGAATCGCCAATCTGATTAAGGATTGGATCTGAGGAATTGTGTTCTTTTTCATCAGAAAAATAGGCTCTAGTTTGCAATCCAACATTAATCCCGCGAGCTACTATCCACACCGAGATGTGAGGAGCTTGGAGGGTTCCATTTGGAGCAGGGGTCTGACCTGGCTTAACGGTGTTAAATCGAAATAAACCGGTATTGAGATTAACAGCACATCTTCCCCAACCTGTAAAATTAGGGTCGCATATTCCTCGGGTCTCTTGTGGTGAGTTATAGAGCCCGTCAGAATCTGCTTGCCATATCTCTAGCATCGCATCTTTGAGAGGTGCTCCCGTACCATCAAAGATGGTGCCTTCGATCGTGATCTGCTCTCCTTTTACGGGGCCAGTTTTCATTGCCGAACCTAAATCACTACTATATATTTTTTTTATACCTGTAAAATTTGGTGCACATCCAATATGAACATACGGGCCAGCTGTTTGAGACGGGCTTTCTTTAAATTCATCCTTAACTATTGCCATATTTATAAGCCCTCAGGTTTGTTTTCAAAGACAGTTTGTTGTTTTCCACGTATTGTGATGTCGAATTTATAAGCTAGGCTATCCATTGGAATTGTTCTTTCCATATCTAAAAAACCCGTAAGTCTTTTGACGGCAGTTAAAGAGTTTAAAGTGGCCACGATAGGACACTTCTGGATCAATGGATCACCCTCAAAGTACATTTGGGTTATTAGGCGTTGAGCAAAGGCATTGCCGAAGACAGAGAAATGTATGTGTGCAGGTCTCCATTCATTTGGGCCATTCGGCCAAGGGTAGGGGCCTGGCATTATAGTTATGAATTCATAGTCACCATTTTCGTCGGTGATGGTCCGTCCACACCCACTAAAGTTGGGGTCCAGGGCCGCTAAATACGTTTCATTTTTATGTCTGTACCTACCCCCAGAATTTGCTTGCCAGACTTCTATAAGAGCGCCTGGGACTGGTCGTTCAAATTCGTCTAAAAGACGTCCATGGATTATAATTCTTGAACCGATTGCCGCCTGTCCTTGCCGAGCATAATTATGAATAAGATCGCTGTCGAGGGAGCCCAGTATGTCGTGACCAAAAACTGGACCCGTTTCCTCACTAAGGGTTGTAGGGAATGAGATAAGCTTTGATGATGGAGATCTATAAATACTCGACTTGTAATTAGGAGTTAGCGCCTCCGGATGCCAAGATCTATCTCTTTCTAAATAATGCCCCTTTCTAGTGCTTTTGGGGCTCATGGGGCGCCATCCATCTCTTTGTAAATTTTTTTTGCAATTTTGATTGCATGATTTGCCTTAGGCACACCAGCGTAAATTGCTACGTGCATAAAAACCTCTCTAACATCCTCCATTGAAGCGCCGGTGTTTTTAGTGGCCCTTATATGCATTGGGATTTCATCAAAATCACCTGTTGCTGCAAGTAGTGCTAATGTCAGCATGGATCTTTCTCGAAGACTTATAGTACCATTTGCCCACACTGTTCCCCAGGCACTTTCCGTAATTAAATTTTGGAAAGGCTCATCAAATTTTGTTTTTTGAACAAGCGATTTATCCACATGGTTATCACCTAGAACCTGACGTCGTATTGACATGCCAGCATTAAATTTATCTACCATTATGATGCTCCTGATCGAAATTTTCTTATATAGTATAACGTGTATTCAATTAAACAAGGCAACTACGTTTACATCACTTCTAAATCGAAAGATGTAAAGATTGCAACTGGTCACAGGAATTAGCCTGAAGCTTCAACTTAATAAGAACTCATGTCTTGACTTATCGATTTGCTAGC
>JAQBUS010000070.1 GCA_027623875.1 Pseudomonadota bacterium | reverse complement strand
AGCGGCGTCTGAAGCCGGTGCCTCGATATTACACTTGCACGCGAGACATCCTGAGACAGGAGCCGTCTCTATTGATACAGAGCATTTCGCAGGATTTTTACCTAGAATAAAACAAGCAACTAATGCAGTGGTTAATATCACTACTGGTGGCAGTATGAAGACCTCAATTGAAGACCGGTTGGCTCCAGCTCTAAAATTTTCGCCTGAGATGTGCTCATTGAATATGGGTTCGATGAATTTTTCTTTTCATCCGCTTGCTAAGCGCTATGAACTTTGGAAGTTTGATTGGGAAAAAGATTATGTTGAAAATTCCGACAGTTATATATTTAGAAACACGTTTAGAGATATTGGAAAGGTAGCAGATAAATTAACACCCCATGATGTGAAGTTTGAACACGAGTGCTATGATGTTGGACACCTTTATAACTTAAAGTTTTGTATGGATATAGGCTTATTTAAAGCCCCTATTTTTATCCAGTTTATTTTTGGTATTCTTGGAGGAATAGGGCCTGAGGTTGATAATCTAATATTTATGAAACGAACTGCTGATAGGCTTTTTGGAGATGGTTATCGTTGGTCAGTTTTAGGTGCTGGAGCTGCGCAGATGCCTTTAGCCACCACGGCCAGTCAAATGGGTGGGCACGTTCGAGTTGGCCTTGAAGATAGTCTTTTCATTTCTCGCGGCAAACTTGCTCAAAATAATGCTGAACAAGTCTGTAAAATTAGACGCATTGTGGAAGACTTGGGGTGTGAGGTGGCCACCCCAGATGAGGCAAGAGAAATCTTAGCACTTAAAGGTGGTGATAAAGTAGCGTTTTAGGAAACTATAACTTACAGGAATTTCTGTATTTGGCCTAAAATCTAAATACTTTAAGTGAAGAATATGGGGATAAAGTTTGATCATACGGTGTTGCCTGTGTTAAACATTTTTCTGGGGTATATAAAGAAGCCGACCTCCCCCTTTGAAGAAGGATGCTGAAAAGCATTCTGGTGGATCTTTGGATGATTGACTATTAAATTTCTTAACTATTACTAAAACGTTTAATAGAAAGTTGATTTATTTACGGTTATAAGCCAGGTTTATTTTAAAATTTTATTTGGGAAATTTCATGAAAAAAATAAGAAATATTCTTTTTATAATGGCTGATCAACTGCGTTGGGATTATCTTTCTTGCTATGGGCATACACATTTAAAGACTCCCAATATTGATAAGTTAGCAGCTAAGGGCGTGCTCTTTGATCGCGCTTATGTTCAATCACCAGTTTGCGGCCCTTCTAGAGCGTCTTTTTATACAGGACGTACAGTTTTTAGTCACGGATCGACATGGAATCGAGTGCCCTTGCCTATAGGAGAGTTAACCCTTGGTGATTATTTGAGACCTTTAGGAGTCAGGACAGCCGTAGTAGGAAAAACGCATATGGAACCTGACTCGGATGGGATGGCTAGGTTAGGGTTGAACCAAAGCACTGAAATTGGCGTGGTAATTTCTCACCCTGGCTTTGAACCTTATGAGCTTGATGATGGTCTTCACCCCGATGTTGCCTTTAAGAAACGAGGTGGAAAACTCCGCTACAATGATTGGCTAAAAGAAAAAGGTTATAAGGGAGATAACCCGTGGAATGATTATGCCAACTCTGCTGAAGGGCCAAACGGGGAGATTTTATCAGGTTGGTATTTAAGAAACTCTAATTTACCTGCCCGAATAAAAGAGGAGCATTCTGAAACAGCTTATATGACCCTAAGAGCAAAGGAGTTCATTGAGGAAAGTGGTGATATGCCTTGGCTTTGCCATCTGAGCTATATTAAACCTCATTGGCCCTATATGGCCCCAGCCCCGTATCACAACATGTATAGCAGTGATAGTTTTAAGGAGGTAAAAAGGCATCCTGATGAAAAAATTAATCCTCACCCAGTATATGATGCGTTTATGAAGATGGACGTTAGTCAAGTTTTCTCGAAAGACCAAACCAGGGAAACGGTGCTGCCGGCATATATGGGAATGATAAAACAGATAGACGATCATCTCGGCGAGTTATTCAATTGGTTAAAGGACAGTGGGAAAGCAGATGAGACAATGATTGTATTCACTTCAGATCACGGTGATTATTTGGGAGACCATTGGCTCGGTGAAAAGGAGTTATTCCATGAGGTGTCTGTTAGGGTTCCTCTTATTATATTTGATCCTCGACCTGAGGCTGATATTTCAAGAGGGACTATAGTAAATGAGCTTGTAGAAGCTATTGATCTGGTTCCAACCTTTCTATCAGCAAAAAGAGCTCCACCTGCTGACCACCGTTTAGAGGGTATGTCATTAGAGCCTTTTCTGCACGGTAAAGATGTCACTGATTGGAGGGAGGCTGTCTTCTCTGAGATTGATTACTCTTATTATAGGGCTCGTGATATACTAGGCGTTGGAAATTATGATGCGCGCGGTTATATGATGAGAACACAGGAATGGAAATACATCTATTTTCGAGGTTTCGAGCCACAGCTGTTTGACTTAACTGCTGATGTTGAAGAGTTTTTCGATTTAGGGGTGGATCCAGATCATGAAGGTATTAGGAAAACTATGCACGCCTTACTTTTGGAAAGATTAATATCAAGGAAAAACCGTGTTGCTCAGTCAGATGCTGAATTAGAAAGAAATCGTGGAAATGAAGAAGCATCGGGAATACTCATTGGGAAATGGTAAGAAATATAAGTTTTAATTTAAAATGATGAATATTTTTTTATGTTAGTAACTGAACAAGGTAATATGCTATTCTAATTAAGAATAGCCTGTTGAGAAAAGGGAAGCTCATGGAAGCACATATCGTAGGTTGGGGTCATACTCCATTTGGAAGATTAGATGAGACACTAGAGGAGTTAATCTGTAATGCTGGAAGAGAAGCAATGGAGCATGCCCAGGTCGACCCTAAAGACGTAGATGGTATTTGGATAGGGCATGCTAATGCTGGGCTTGTACCAGATAGTTTTATTTCTTCGATGCCACTTCAAATAAGTTCTGATTTAAGATTTGTGCCTGCAACTCGGTTAGAAAATGCTTGTGCCTCTGGATCTGCAGCGGTTTTTGGAGCTCGAAATGCAATTGAATCGGGCAGAACAAAAGTTGCACTCGTAATTGGTGTCGAAAAAATGACCGATAAAGACACTAAAGGCGTTACCGAGGCTTTGATGACAGCTTCATATCAGGCGGAAGAGGGAACGTTTTCGTTTCCGCATTTATTTGGACGACTTGCTGATAGTTACTTTCAGGCTAATGGTAATAAGTCTGATATTTTAGCAAGAATTGCGGCAAAGAATCATTCTAATTCAGTAAAAAACCCTCTTGCGCAAATGCAAAAAGATGTTGGCTTTGAATTTTGTAATATAGTAAGTGATAGGAACCCCATGGTTGCGCCCCCGCTCAGGTTGACTGATTGTTCGTTGATTTCTGATGGTGCTGCGGCTCTAGTGATGGTCGCTGACGATGCGTCTCACAATTTTAAACGATCTGTTCGGTTTCGATCATCAGTACAAGTTAACGACTTCTTGCCTATGTCAAAGAGAGACATTCTTAAGTTTGAGGGGCCGGCAGAAGCTTTTAAAAAGGCTTTTGAGGAAGCGAATATAAGCGTAAATGACTTAGATTTTGCGGAGGTTCATGATTGTTTTACAATGGCTGAACTGATGATTTATGAAGCGATGGGATTAACTAAAGTCGGGCAGGGGTCCAGAGCAGTACTTGACGGCACAGTTTTTTCAGAAGGATCAACTCCAATTAATTTATCTGGTGGGCTCAAGGCAAAAGGTCATCCAGTAGGAGCTACAGGTGTTTCAATGCATGCCCTTGCAGCTGCTCAGGTGGTTGGGGAGGCTGGACTTATGCAAAAAACGTCCGCAAACTTGGGGTGCATTTTTAACATGGGAGGAACAGGGGTGGCAAATTACTGTTCTATTCTTGAGGCATCCAGATAATAATTTAGCTTAGAAGTCGTTATGATGTATTTTAATTCTATTTAGGTTTTGAGAATAATTGGGCTTAAGTTCGGAAGGTGTTTTATAGCTCAAAAGAAGATGTAATGTTGAAAGTTAGTAACACAATAAATTTCTGTATCTATATAGTTAAAGTAAATAAATAAATTAGTATTATGGCATTTTTTCTCTTTAAAGTACTTAAATTATGGATTAGTTTGCTCTGGAAACAAATAAGGATTGAAATTATGAAAAAGAAAATAGCTGTTCTACTTATTGCGACCAGTCTTCTTGGTGGCTGTGCTTCACTTCAAGATTCATACGTGAATCCGATGAATTGGTTTTCATCTAATTAAATTTTCTTAGGTTCTGTGATGGACCTTGCATTGAGTAGATGAATAAGTAGTAACTCATTACGATTTGGTAAGAATTTTAGTTTTAGTTATGGCATCATTGAGAGCCACATCCATAAAGTTATGGTTGACGATGCTGTGCAGAAAAGAATTGAGGATGCTGCAATTTTTTTGGACACCCCATACATATTGGCAAATATGTATGCGTTTAAACCGGGTGCCATTGCAGAAGTTAATATAACGGATCTTAGGGTTTCTTCTTTTAGGTCAATATAGTTTGCTAGTGTCCAAGTTAAATATGGTTGAAATAGGAGCATTATTGCTCCCACCATGAACACGGGAGCGAGATCTGCGTCTAATTTATAGCGAGCAAGAACTCCTCCAAGTCCAAAAATCGCAGCGGGAAGAGCTGCAGCCATCATTATCCCTAATGCTTCGACCAGACCATTAGGGATTTTAATGGCCAGTACGTTGACTAGAATGCCAGCTAAGATACTTATTACTAGGATATTACTAAAGATCTCTCTTGTCGCTTTTATTACTGTCGAACTGAATCCTTTTCCACTCCCTTTTACAATTTCCATCAGGACGATACCAACCGCATAACAAAAAGGTGTGTTGAGAGCTATTAGGGCATAATTCGGGGCCAGCGAGTCTGGACCGTAGGCTCTTTCCATAATAGGTAGACCAAGTAAAAGTGCATTGGAGTAGAAACAACAAAATCCGATTACTATGCTGTTTTCCCAAGGTTTTTTGAATATAATTCTGGAAGCTAATGTTCCCAATATGAATCCAAAAAGAGCTGGAATAAAATAAGAAATTAATAGGTTGAGGTTAAAATAGCTGCTTATCTCTAAGGTAGCCATAGCGTTAAATAAGAGACATGGGATGGCAAATTTTTGGGTAAAGGTCATAAGGCCCTCAACCCCAGAGGTGGTAAACCATCCACATTTAACCGAAACGTACCCAAAGCTAAGTACAAGAAAAACTGGAAAAAGGACCTGAATTAGGGTAGACATTTAAAGTTCTATTTCTATTTTCATACCATCGTATGCCGGAACGATACTATTTGGAAGTTCAGCATGCAGAGTGTCGTAATCCATATCTATATGCATATTTGTTATAATTGAATTCGATGGTTTCAACTCATCAATCCATTTTAGGGTATTTTCTAAATGGGTGTGACTAGGGTGTGGAGTACGACGTAAGGCATCCACGATAAAATAATCTAAATTTTCAAGAGATTTGCGTGTTTCTTGATATAAGTCGGATACATCTGGAAGGTATGCAACATTCTTGATCCTAAAGCCAAGGCTATCAATCGAGCCATGTTTTGCTTTAAAAGGCATTATTCTTATTTCGCCACCAGGCCCATCGATAGCAAAGCTTCCATCCAATTTATTCATTATTAAAATCGGTGGGTAGGGAGAATTTTCTGGCTGAATAAAAGCATAACCAAACCTATCAAACAAGTTGTCTTTTGTTTTTCCGTCGGCCCATACGTTTATCCGCTCTTTCATATTAAAGACTACCATTCTTAAGTCGTCAATTCCATGAATATGATCTGCATGAAAGTGAGTGTATATAACTCCGTCAAGGCGTGTGACATTAGCATCTAAGAGTTGATTTCTAAGATCTGGAGATGTGTCCACTAACACAGATGTCGTTCCCTCAGAGCTAATTTTTTCTACTAAGAGTGAGCAGCGACGTCTTCTATTCTTTGGGTTGTTAGGATCACAGTCGCCCCAATGCCCACCTATCCGAGGTACTCCACCAGATGATCCACACCCAAGAATAGTAAACCGCAGTTTTGTCATGAGGCGGCCTTACTAAATAATTCGTTAAAGTTTCGTTGAGTTTGGAGTGCGAATACGGCGTAGTCCATGTCAAAAATCTCCGCGGCTACCTTTGCTGTATAAACTGAATAGCCTGGTTCGTTTCGTTGACCTCTAAAGGGTGGAGGAGCCAAGTATGGTGAGTCTGTTTCAATTAATATCTTTTCAACGGGCGCTTTTGAAAAAATATCTCTTAACTCTGAGCTTTTTGGAAAAGCAACTATACCAGACATTGAGAGATAAAATCCAAGTTCTAAGGCTGTTATTGCTAGTTCCTGACTGGAAGAAAAACAATGCATAACGCATTTAAACGGTCCAGCTTTATATTCGGATTTTAAAAT
>JAQBUS010000069.1 GCA_027623875.1 Pseudomonadota bacterium | reverse complement strand
CGGTAATGCTGCCTGGTCTTGTGCCGATCCAGGCATTCAATATCACGACACGGTAAACTCCTGGCACACTTGTCCCGAGGACGGTGAAATTAGAGGATCTAACCCTTGCTCTGAATATATGTTTCTGGATGACACAGCCTGCAACCTGGCATCAATGAATTTACTGACATATTACAAAGACGATTTATTTAATGCAGACCTATATATCCACTCGACCAGGCTATGGACTATTACGCTTGAGATATCGGTAATGATGGCCCAGTTTCCATCTAAGGAAATAGCACAGAGATCTTATGATTTTAGAACGCTTGGATTGGGTTATGCCAACATTGGCGGGCTTCTGATGAGTATGGGCCTTGGTTATGACAGTGTAGAGGGCAGGTCTCTTTGTGCGACACTTACCGCACTGATGACTGGGACGTCCTATGCTACATCGGCAGAAATGGCTAAAGAAATCGGACCATTTCCAAGATATGTAAATAATGCGAATAGCATGCTTAGGGTTATAAAAAACCATAGAAATGCGGCATACGGAAATGACCAAAATTATATGGGCTTATCAGTTAAACCCGTTCCACTAGATATGAAATCGTGTCCGGACCAGCGCTTGGTTAAATTGGCTCAGGAAAGTTGGGATTTGGCCTTAGAGTTAGGAACAAAATTTGGCTTTAGAAATGCACAGTCAACCGTTATTGCTCCGACAGGCACAATAGGTTTGGTTATGGATTGTGATACAACAGGAATAGAGCCAGATTTTGCGCTAGTTAAATTTAAGAAACTTGCTGGAGGAGGGTACTTTAAGATAATAAATAGAAGTGTCCCAGCAGGATTAGCCAAATTAGGTTACACACCATCTAAAATTGAAGAAATCATTTCGTATGCTGTGGGACATGGAACACTTGGTAATTGTCCGGGAATAAATCACACTTCTCTCATTGGGCATGGCTTTGGAGAGTTAGAAATTGCAAAACTAGAAGCCGCACTCCCGAGCGCATTTGACATTAAGTTTGTTTTTAATCAGTGGACGCTAGGAGAGGATTTTTGCAATAAAACGCTCGGGATTCCAACAGCTGAATTAAACAATCCCTCATTTAATATGTTGCAGCATTTAGGATTTAGTAAAGATCAAATAGAAATGGCTAATGATCATGTTTGTGGAACTATGACCGTCGAAGGAGCTCCACATATGCCCGAAGAGGATTATAGCATATTTGACTGTGCTAATCCTTGTGGAAAAAAAGGAACAAGATTTCTTTCCGTTAATAGCCACATATATATGATGGCAGCGGCGCAATCTTTTATTTCTGGGGCGATCTCTAAGACAATAAATATGCCCAATAACGCTACTATAGAGGACTGCAAACAAGCATATGAATTGAGTTGGTCTTTAGGGATTAAAGCAAATGCTCTTTATCGGGATGGGTCAAAGTTATCACAACCTCTTGCTTCGGCGCTTATAGAAGATGATGACGAAGCTGCTGAAATTCTAGAAACAGGTAATCCACATCAAAAATCTGCGGTACTTGCTGAGAAAATCATAGAGAGGGTTATCATAAAAGAAGTCTTAAACTCGCACAGAGAAAAGATGCCTCAGCGACGCAAGGGATACACACAAAAAGCTATGGTCGGAGGCCATAAAGTCTACTTAAGGACAGGCGAATACGAGACCGGCGCTCTTGGAGAGATATTTATCGATATGCATAAAGAGGGGGCTGGATTCCGTGCAATGATGAATAATTTTGCGATAGCGGTTTCTGTGGGCCTTCAGTATGGTGTCCCACTGGAAGAGTTTGTCGATGCGTTTACATTTACCAAGTTTGAACCAGCTGGAATGGTTCAAGGGAATGACTCCATAAAGAACGCCACATCGATTTTAGATTATATCTTTAGAGAGCTAGCTGTTTCGTACTTGGATCGTTCAGATTTGGCGCACGTTAAGCCAGAAGGTGCCAGCTTCGATGATTTAGGACGTGGAGAGAGCAATGATTTGCGAAATATTGAATCGGTGGGGGACAAGGCGTCATCAAAATCATTAGAGGTTTTAAAACAGATTAGCTCATCAGGTTACTTGAGAAAACGAGTGCCGCGTGAACTTCAAATACTGCAAGGTGGATTGAACCTGTCTGGAGTATCGACGGCGACTGGCATAGAGCTGGATCTGAGAGTGGAGCCTGTTGAAGTTGACTTAACGAACGAGCGTACCTCTGAAAGCTCAAACGTGTTGAGTAACCCTTTAGACCTAGATCCCAGGGCAAAAGCAAAAATGCAAGGTTACGAAGGGGATCCATGTGGTGAATGCGGGAATTATACACTGGTTCGAAATGGAACTTGTATGAAGTGTAATACTTGTGGTGGCACATCGGGTTGTAGCTAGAAAGACTAAGGTGTCTTTCGGAAGAATGTGTTCAGCTAGATTACAAGAATAGTACGTGCGACAAACTATTTTAAGCTGTCATGCCTCTATAAGTATATGCTGATCCTAATGTTGTTTTAACATATGAAATAATTTTTTACTTTCGATATCATCGCCAACATCTAAGGAAAACACATATGCTTGAGTTAAAAAGAAGGAAATTTCTTTATTTTTTGAAAACAGTTTAGAAGCCTCAAAGTAAAGCTTGATCAATTTCTTTTTATCATTTTGTCGGTGAGCTTCTACTATAAGTTGATCTATTTTACTTTTTTTGTTCAAGCGCTTACTGTTTTGTTAAAGTTTAACAGTTTATTGGCAACCCAGGCGTGAAAACAATGTGTCGGCCCATCCATAGCTGGAGAAAACCGTCCACCGTCAAAGCCAGAACATTGTCTTCCTGTTTGCATTCCCTCAACCACAAAAATGTCTTCAATGAATATTTCCTCCCATTGCTTGCAATTGTCTTTTCTCATTTTGGGGTCAGTATCTGAAGAAGCGTAATAAATGTGCATATGCTCCTCAGCTGTAGTGGTAGAGGTTGGGCTTATAATAGTCGCGTAAACATGGTCTTTTTGAACCGCAAGCAAAACATTTGGATAAACGGTAATGTACTCAGCTCCATCGGTCCATTTATCACTTAAATCTGCAAAGTTTGGAAATACAGCACCATTATCTCCTAAAAATTGTCGGTAAAGGAGGCTGCCTTGCCCAGAATAAAGGTTAGGCTCATTAATGTTATAGTGATCCTCTAATTTCGAATACGTATTTAAGCCAGGGTGAATCCAGGGAAGGTGGTAGCTCTCACAGTAATTTTCTACAGCCAGTTTCCAATTGCATTTAACATCCAGTAAAAATTTACTATCCTCTCCGCCGTGAAACAAGGGTTGTTCGAACTCTTTCCATCTAGTCATTAAATTTTTATGGATGGTTTCAAATGGTTCAGCATCCCCAGAAATATTTATAAATATTACGTCTCTCCAGATATATGATCTAACCTCTATAAGCCCCAATGTATTTTTGTCTATATCTGGATGTGTGTTTATACCGGGGCCTCCAACATGAGGAGTTACCAAGAGGTTTCCTTCGGTCGAGTAGCACCAGGAATGGTAGGGGCATCTTATAGCGCCCTCTATATTTTTTCTCTCCTTAACCAAGATCATTCCGCGGTGTCTGCAAATGTTTTGAAAAACTCGAACTTCACCTTGTTTGCCGCGAAGTACCAAAAGAGGCATTCCCATAAAACTTATAGGTATAGCATCACCAATCTTTGGAACTTCAGATGCCACACATAAGCCAGGCCAACCTTCAAAAAAAATAGATCTTTTTTCAAGTTCATAAACCGATTGATCTATGTAGTGAGAATTAGGTAACCCGTTTGCGATTTCAAGAGGTTTAGTTACCAGTGTTAAATCATTTGACATATATTACCTTCAAGAAAAATACGACTATATTACTTACCTGCCAAACTCTCTAGACCCTTAGTGCCTGATTCAACCTCTCCCGAGTGCAGCAACACCGCTTCGCGCAGTGTCTGTCAAACCGAGAGGCCTAATCAGTTCTAGAAACTCGTCAATTTTTTCCGATGTTCCCGTTAACTCAAACATAAAGCTACTTAGGGTAGAGTCCACTACATTTGCTTTAAATATTTCTGCCAGTCTAAAGGCCTCAACCTTTTTTTTACCCTTACTTACTATATAAAAAAGCGCTAATTCTCGCTCTACTGACATGCCTTCTTCAGTTAAATCTTGGACATCAAAGACGGGAACCATTCTTGAAAGCTGCGCTTTCATTTGAGTGATTACAGCAGGAGTTCCGGTTGTTACTATTGTAATTCTTGATTTATGCCCATCGTGATCTATTTCTGCAACTGTAAGGCTTTCTATATTATAACCACGACCAGAAAATAACCCAATAACACGAGCTAGGACCCCAGACTCATTTGCAACTATAATAGCCAGTGTGTGTTTTTCAATAACGTCAGAATTTGGATCACGAAGATCATATGCTGAGTGTTTAGAGCTGCCTTTTTTTATATTTAAAGAACTCATGTCGGTTTTAATTCCCTTTGATGATTATTTTAATAATACCTAAACTAATACAGCTCCACTGGAACTTATTGCATCTCTTACCGAATTTTCTCCAAGTATCATTTCATTATGTGCGGCCCCAGAGGGAATCATCGGAAAGCAATTTTCATGTTTTTCCACACGGCAATCTAAGATTACAGGTCCGTTATAACTTAACATTTCTGTTATGGCTCCATCTAGATCACTTGGGTCACTGCAGAGGATTCCTTTTGCGCCAAAGGCCTCTGCTAGCTTAACAAAATCCGGTAGTGCTTCAGAGTAACTCTGAGAATAATTTTGGCCGTGTAGTAGCTCCTGCCACTGCCTAACCATACCCAATCGCTCATTGTTTATAATAAATTGCTTAACAGGTAGTTTGTATTGAATCGCGGTGCCCATCTCTTGCATATTCATTAACCAAGAAGCTTCACCAGCAACGTTAATTACTAACGCATCAGGATGAGCGACCTGAACCCCGATAGAGGCCGGAAGACCGTAGCCCATGGTGCCCAAGCCACCAGATGTCATCCATTGATTTGGCCGGTTGAAATTTAGATATTGGGCTGCCCACATTTGGTGTTGGCCAACCTCTGTGCATATAAACCTGTCATCCCTGTGTTTGGTCAGTTCTTCGAGGCGTTGTATGGCTAGTTGGGGTTTAATCGTAGTATCTGATTGAGTATAGTCTAGACATTTTACTTTTCGCCATTTTTCTATAGTTGACCACCAGTTTGCTAGTGAACTGCTATCGGTTTGACTTCCTCGTGCCTCCCAAAGTTTTATAACTTCGCTGAGAACATTAGAGACATCTCCAACAATGGGGACATCAACATGAATAGTCTTATTGATTGACGAGGGATCTATATCTATATGAACTTTTTTTGAGTTTGGGCTAAAGGCATTTAATCTACCAGTAATTCGATCATCGAACCGTGCTCCGACATTAATCATTAAATCACAGTCATGCATGGCCATATTTGCTTCGTAAAGTCCATGCATTCCGAGCATTCCGAGCCATTGGTTCGATTCAGCTGGAAATGCTCCTAACCCCATAAGGGTAGATGTTATAGGAAAACCAGTAGAATTTACGAGTGAACGCAGGAGTTTAACCGCGTTACTTCCAGAATTAATCACGCCACCGCCTGTATAAAAAATTGGTCGCTTTGCGGTTTCGATCAATTCAACAAGCTGTGCGATAGATTCGCTATCACCTTTAACCCTAGGGGCATAGTTTTTTGTTAAAGATTTTGACGGGGAGACATATTCCCCTGTAGCAAATTGTACATCTTTTGGGATATCGACTAATACTGGACCCGGGCGACCACTTTTCGCAACGTGAAAGGCCTGGTGGATAACGCCAGAAAGTTTGTCTGTTTCTTTTACTAACCAGTTATGCTTCGTGCAAGGCCTAGTGATACCTACTGTATCTGCCTCTTGGAAAGCGTCATTCCCTATCATGAAGGTTGGAACTTGGCCCGTTAGTACAACAAGTGGAATAGAATCCATTAGAGCATCAGTCATACCAGTTACAGCGTTTGTAGCACCTGGTCCTGAAGTCACCAAAACAACACCAGGCTTTCCGGTTGATCTAGCATAGCCTTCGGCTGCGTGTGTTGCTCCTTGTTCGTGCCTAACCAAAATATGTTTTATTTTTGTTTGCTGAAAAAGAGCGTCATAAATAGGTAAAACCGCACCGCCGGGATATCCAAAAATCGTATCCACCCCTTGATCAATTAAGGCTTGAATTACCATTTCTGCACCGGTCATTAAGCGAGACATATTTATTCCTTATTGTAGGTCGAATCCGATACAACCGATAAGTATTCATAAAAGCGGCACAGAAGACACGTAAATTATTTTATATTAACAGTTACTATTAAAAGCCATGACCCATGAGGTCAACATGATTTTTTTAAGTTTGTATTAAAAAAATTGATTAAATTAGTTTTTTATTGCTAGATTATGGTTGAATTACTAATATTTGAAAAAACTCATAGGGATTGATAAGATACAACCCCTAAACAAAGGAA
>JAQBUS010000068.1 GCA_027623875.1 Pseudomonadota bacterium | reverse complement strand
GTATGATGCTGGACGTGCTGACGTTATGTTTGTTATCCAGCGAGTCTTAGAAACCGATGGTAAGTTAACCTTACTTGATCAAAATAAAGTCATCAGCCCCCACCCTTATTTTCGGATTTTTTCTACAGCAAATACCGTTGGGCTTGGGGATACTACAGGCCTTTATCATGGCACACAGCAGATAAATCAAGGTCAAATGGACCGTTGGTCTCTAGTCGCAACACTAAACTATTTACCCCATGACGTAGAAACAGAAATAGTTTTATCTAAAGCTCCATCTTACAAAACGGCAACCGGTAAAAACATCGTTAGCCAAATGGTTACGGTCGCCGAGCTGACCCGTACGGCATTTATGAACGGTGATCTTTCAACCGTAATGTCTCCAAGAACCGTAATCGCTTGGGCACACAATGCAGAAATATTTAATGATGTAGGATACGCTTTCAGAACATCTTTTCTCAACAAATGTGACGAGCTGGAACGTGAGACAGTAGCTGAGTTCTACCAAAGATGCTTTGATGAGGAACTGCCAGAAAGTGCAGCTTCAGTGAGCCTTGGCTAATATTTCTGATAAAAAAAATCCAGCGGAGCCTTTTAAAAAAGCGTTGGCGGAAGCCACAAAAGCTCTAGCGAATGACCCTGATTTAGGCGTGGTTTTCTCTGTAGACCCTCCTGGAATGTCCAACGACCAATTGAGCCTGCCCCAAGTAACTCGCCGAATGACAAGAGATGAAGTTCTACTTGCTCGAGGCAATGCGGATGCATTCGCATTACGTCGACGATTTCATAACCCGTCAACTAATGCCCGATACGAGCCTCTCGGTAACATGGCTCGAGAATTATACGACTCCATGGAGGCTGCTAGATGTGAAGCAGTTGGCGCGAAATCTATGCCGGGAACAGCAGGAAATATTGATTCAAAAATTTCTTTTGAGGCGGAGAGCAAGGGATATGGCCAGCTAACCGAAGCGTCACAGGCTCCACTACCAGTAGCTGCTGGATACCTCATAAGACACCTTGCGACTGGTCGGGACTTACCGCCAGCTGCGAATAATGTGATGAACCTATGGAAAGACTTTATCCAGACATCCGCCGGTGACAACTTGGAATCCCTTGAAACAGTTTTAGATGATCAACTTAAATTTGCTAAATTCGCTAGAAAAATTATCAAGGACTTGGGATACGGGGATCAGCTTGGTGATGACCCCGATGAAGTAGACGAAAATGCAGAAAATGATGCTGATAATGATCAAATCGAAGAAGATCAAAGCGATGAAAACAATTCAGACATAGAGGACGGATCTGAAGACGCCGATGGAACCAGCGAGCAAACTCAAGATGAAGAGCAGGATTCCTCTCAGGCAACTGTTGATCTTGATGATTCAGCTGACACAGAACTGAGCGACGAAAGTGAAGTGCCAGAGGGAGATGCACCCACTGAGCGCCCTCCACCTCAATCTCATTCCGCAGCCGATCCAAATTATAAAGTCTACTCGTCAAAATTTGACGAAGAAATTCAGGCTGAAGATTTATCCGACCAAAAAGAACTTGAACGTCTCAGACTTTACCTAGATCAGCAACTCGAACCACTTAAAGGAGCCGTATCTAGATTAGCTAATAAACTACAAAGGCGCCTTCAAGCTCAACAAAATAGAAGCTGGGAGTTTGATCTTGAGGAAGGAATACTAGATGCCGGAAGGTTGGCAAGAGTAATCTCAAACCCGACCACACCTCTGTCATTCAAGGTCGAGAAAGACACAGAATTTAGAGATACCTGTGTGACTTTATTGCTGGACAATTCCGGCTCAATGCGTGGTAGGCCGATATCAATTGCTGCTATTTGTGCAGACGTTTTAGCGCGCACCCTGGAACGATGTCAGGTTAAGACAGAGATTCTGGGTTTCACTACGAAAGCTTGGAAAGGTGGGCAATCACGTGAAAATTGGCTTGAAGATGGCCGCAAAGCTCAACCTGGACGCTTGAATGACCTACGACATATAATTTACAAGTCCGCTGATGCACCATCGCGAAGGGCTCGACAAAATCTAGGGCTTATGATGAAAGAGGGGCTACTTAAGGAGAATATCGATGGAGAGGCTCTAGAATGGGCAAATCGAAGATTATTGAACCGACAAGAATCTCGTAAAATTTTAATGGTTATAAGTGATGGCGCGCCCGTAGATGATTCGACTCTGTCTGTTAACTCTTCAAACTATCTAGAGAAGCATCTTAGAGATGTTATAACAATGATAGAAAAACGGACAAACGTAGAATTAATAGCCGTGGGAATAGGGCACGACGTAACTCGTTACTATAGCAGAGCAGTCACTATAACAGATATTGAACAGCTGGCAGGGGCAATGACAGAGCAGCTAGCAAGCTTATTTGAAAAAGCCAAGAGAAAAAACCTCAGGAGTTAACTTTCAAATGTTACAGAACTTTGACGAAAAAAATCAAAAGGATAAAGTCCCAAAGAGATTAGCGCATTTAAGAAAGTTAATGAAATCGTATAATTTAGATGGTTTTATAATACCGAGAAGTGATTTTTTTCAAAGTGAATATGTAGCAGAATGTGATGAACGCCTGGCTTGGTTAACTGGCTTCACTGGATCTGCAGGATTTTCATGTGTACTTCAAAAAAACTCGGCTGTGTTCGTTGATGGTCGTTACCGAATTCAAGTAAAGACTCAAGTCATAGACGAGTTCGAAATCGTACACTGGCCTGAAACCACACTTACTCAATGGATTGCAAAGAATATAAAGTCAGGAACTATTGGCTTTGACGCAGACTTGCATACTGAACAAGAGATTGACGAAATAAAAAAAACAGTTGATCCGTCTAAAATTAAATTCACAGCTGTAGAGAACTTAATCGATATAATTTGGACCAATCAACCCTTAAAACCGAAAGAAGCTATTTTTCAACATCCACTAAAGTTTGCAGGTAAAAGCAGTAAAGAAAAATGCCTTCAAATTTCAACCTTGTTAAAAACATCCAATCAAAAGAACTGTGTCCTGACTGACCCAGAAAGTATCGCCTGGTTATTAAACATAAGAGGGGCAGACGTCCCCCGTGTTCCTGTTGTTCATTCAACAGCAATAATCAATGATTTAGGTAACGTGGATTTATTTATAGATCCTATTAAATTAAAAAACTTCTCTTCCAAACAATTAAACCACACAACTTTTTGTAAGCCACAAAGCTTTAATCTTCATTTAAAAAATCTAGACGGCACCACAAGAGTCGACCCTAAAAAGACCCCTCTTTCAGTAGTAGCTTTGTTAAAGAAACCAATGTTCTCAAATGATCCCTGCTTATTACTAAAAGCAAAAAAAAACAAAATTGAAATTTCAGGAACAAAAAAAGCACATAAGAGAGATGCTACTGCAATGGTAGAATTTCTCTGCTGGCTTGATGCCCAAACACCAGGAATGTTTACAGAGATAGAAACAGTCAAAAAACTTGAGGATCTTCGCAGAAAAATCAAGTACTTTAAAGATATTAGCTTTGAAACAATAGCTGGGTCTGGCCCAAATGGTGCAATGGCGCACTATCGAGTCACAAGCCGTTCAAATAGAAAAGTTGAAAATGGCGATTTACTATTAGTAGATTCAGGCGGCCAATACCTAGATGGAACAACAGACATCACAAGGACAATTCCGGTTGGAAGTGTTTCAAAAGAAAAGAAACATCTTTTTACTAGAGTATTAAAGGGAATGATTGCCATAAGTAAGCTTCGATTTCCTTCTGGAACCTCAGGCAGAGATATAGACGCAATAGCTCGAATACCACTTTGGGAAATAGGTCAAGATTACAATCATGGTACAGGGCATGGTGTATGTTCTTACCTTAGTGTCCATGAAGGCCCCCAAAGGATTAGCAAAGCAAGTGCGACCGCATTAGCGGAGGGAATGATTGTTTCAAATGAACCAGGTTTTTATCTTGAAAATAATTTTGGCATTCGCATAGAAAACTTACTAATTGTCAAAAAGTCTTTATCAAAAAATAAGTATATGGGGAAGGAAATGTTAGAATTTGAGACCATTACCATGGTGCCAATTGATAAAAGATTAATAATAAAAAAACTACTTGATGCTAAAGAAATCAAATGGATAAACAGCTATCACAAGAAAATTCAGACAGAAGTCAGAGTTGAAGGAAAAGCCTTGAATTGGCTACGTAAGGCTACCAGCCCCTTATAAGCTAATAAAGTAAAAAGCTGAACTAAAACCCTTAAGAATGTTCCTCAGAAGCATTCGCGACAAGTGCCGCATTGTACTCCCTGAGGGCATCAACAAAGTACAAAATACCAACAATATTTTTTCTCGCGCTATCAGATATAACTGGGATAAAGTCCAGATTCTTAATTTCAAAAATAGGCATCGCATCTTCTAGGGTAGATCTTGAGGTAACGTAATTTCCCTCCTCTAAAGTTAAACTTAAAAAAGTTTTTTGAGATATTTCGAGATCGCCAACGGGTCTGATAAGATTGGTAACTTTTAGCAAAGATAGAATATAAGTTTAAGAACCTTTAGCTAAATGAATTCCTCTACGCTCCAACTGGGATAAGAAAAAAGATCCGCCAACTAGTCGACGCGAAGTAATAGTCGAAAATGCAACAGCTATCATAACAGCGAGGCCAATTTGCCAATCTCCCGTTAACTCAAAGACAATTAGTGTTGTCGATATAGGCGCTCCTAACACAGCAGCTGCCACTGCCCCCATTCCTGCTAACGCGTGAATAGTCTGTTCTCCAGATATCGTCGGAAATATACTTGCGGCTATCAACCCAAATGCCAACCCTGTTAAAGAACCGAGCATTAATGACGGAGAAAAAATTCCCCCTCCCATTCTTCCACCAAGAGTTATAGAAACAGCAATCACTTTTAAAACAGCAAATATAATAGCATCATGCAAAAGAAGTGACCCGGTCAGTGCTGCTGAAATCGTATCATATCCTACACCAACTACCTGCGGAAACCAGATCGCAATAATTCCTATAAGTCCTCCGGCTAGTGCAGGCCTAATCCATCGCTTTATAGAGGTCAATTCCTGCAACGCAGAAGCAATATCCTCCGTCCAAAATATCGATGTCATCATAATAACTGCCACTATACCACAGAGCAAACCTAGAAGAATAAATGCTGGAAGCTCTGTATAAAAGATAAGAGCATTGCTCTCAGGGAGAGAAAATTCTGTAACATCACCAAATGTAAGACGGTTAAGTACTGTGCCTGTAACACTGGCTATAACAATAGGCGCAAAGGCATGCATCACAAAATGTCGCAATACAACTTCTAGAGCAAATAACGTTCCAGCTATAGGAGCATTGAAACTGGCAGAAACTGCTGCGGCAACGGCACACCCCAATAAATCTCTGTTAGTAATCACATCAAACTGAAACTTGCTACAAACCTAACTCGATATGACTGAGGCCATATGGACTACTGGACCTTCTCGACCAGATGAACCACCAGAACCTAAAGTAAGAAGCGACGCAAGCGAAGAAGCTATACCTTCTTTTATTGATACCCGGCTACCATTTAATGAACTATCTTCGATCGTATCAGCAACCGATCTAGCCCGGGCGTCTGGAGTAAACTTATCCAGAATCAAACCAACTATTAATCCGCCCACCATCGGAATTAAAACTAGCCAATACCAATCTAAGCTAGAAACCACCTCAAGAAAGCTTCCCTTTCCTCCATCCCCATAAAGAAAGTTTTGAAGCGTTTCTATTCCTTTCCTAAATACGATGGACGCAAACCCAGAACACAATCCAATAACTAAAGCTACAAACCAAAAGTTAATTTGTACGATCCCTTGACGCCGGACTCCTGATACAATTGCTATTGCAGCAAAACGAAATCCCAAAAATGGCTTCAGTAACAGGTTCTTTATTGATGGGGCCAAACTTCTCTCTCCACTTTCAATCACAATAAATTAGCTCTAGTCTATAAGGCAAGAGGTTAGTAAAAAGGCACATATAATGAATAACTCAGAAACAATCACAATTCTCAAGGAATTGTTAGGAGAAAAACTTACCACCTCTACGTCCGACCGAGATATTCATGGCCGCTCAGAGGCATATTTTCCACATATGCCACCAGACGCAGTCATATATCCAGAGACCGCGGAAGACATTAGTAATATCCTAGAAATATGTTCCAAATTTAACTGCCCTGTCATTCCTTGGGGAACTGGTACTTCATTAGAGGGGCATAGCCTAGCTATAAATGGTGGAGTAACTGTTGATTTAACCAAAATGAAAAACGTTTTATCTATAGATCAAGAAGATATGGTTGCGGTAGTACAACCTGGTATTACTCGAATGGAGCTTAATGAACAGCTAAAAAGTACAGGCTTATTTTTTTCTGTAGATCCCGGTGCCGATGCCTCTATAGGAGGAATGGCTTCAACTCGCGCTAGTGGGACAACAACCGTAAAATATGGGACAATGGCCGATAATGTGCTAGCGATGCAGGTAATTTTGGCTGATGGCAGAACAATCAGAA
>JAQBUS010000067.1 GCA_027623875.1 Pseudomonadota bacterium | reverse complement strand
AGCACTCGCCTCAAAAGCAACAGGCTTTCCTATTGCGAAAATAGCTGCAAAGCTGGCCGTCGGTTATACGCTTGATGAACTAGACAACGATATAACAAAAGTTACCCCAGCTTCATTCGAACCTTCAATAGATTATGTTGTAACAAAAATTCCTCGCTTTGCTTTTGAAAAATTTCCTGGGTCAAAACCACACCTCACAACTTCAATGAAGTCTGTGGGAGAAGCTATGGCAATCGGCAGGGGCTTCAAGGAATCTTTACAAAAAGCATTAATATCTCTTGAAACTGGTTTAACCGGATTAGACGAAATAATCATTCCCGGTGCACCCGAAAAATCTGCGATCGTTAAGGCGCTATCAGAGCAAACACCTGATCGTATCAGGATAATAGCCCAAGCAATGCGTTATGGTCTATCTAATGAAGAAATAAATTTGATAACAAGCTTTGATCCCTGGTTTCTACAACAAATTCGCGAAATCATAGAAGTTGAAAATGAGATCACACAAAATGGACTTATTTTAAACGAAGACACAATGCGTTCACTTAAGATGTCCGGATTTTCTGATGCCCGTCTAGCCTTACTTTTAAACAAGAAAGAAAGCGAAATAAGGACAATCAGAAATAACTTCGGCGTAACTGCTGTTTTCAAACGCATAGATACCTGTGCAGCGGAATTTGAGGCGCAAACTTCTTATCTTTATTCAACCTATGAAAAAGCGATAATGGGTGAAGTGGAGTGTGAAGCAAGGCCATCAAGCTCGAAGAAAATTATAATTCTCGGTGGCGGCCCAAACAGGATAGGGCAAGGTATCGAATTTGATTACTGTTGCTGCCATGCCTGCTATTCTCTCAGCGCACAAGGCTACGAAACTATAATGATAAACTGCAACCCCGAAACAGTTTCTACAGATTATGACACATCAGACCGCCTTTATTTTGAGCCACTTTCTCTTGAACACGTTTTAGAAATAATAAGAGTCGAGATGAGCAGCGGGACACTGCTTGGTGTGATCGTTCAGTTTGGGGGTCAAACCCCACTGAAACTTGCTCGAGAACTAGAACAAGCAGGTATACCAATACTTGGAACCAGCCCAGATGCAATAGATTTAGCGGAAGATAGAGAGCGCTTCCAAACATTAGTAAATAAGCTAAAACTTAAGCAGCCCCACAATGGCCTAGCCTCCAACAAAGACGAAGCTTTACAAATTGCTTCCAGAATTGGTTTTCCTCTAGTAATTCGCCCATCCTATGTTTTAGGGGGGCGAGCAATGGAGATTGTTCGGAATACAACGCAACTTGAGAGGTATATATCCGAGGCAGTACTCGTTTCAGGCGAAAGCCCCGTATTATTAGATAGCTACCTATCCGGTGCGATTGAAGTTGACATCGATGCCATATCTGATGGCACTGAAGTACACATTGCTGGTGTTATGGAGCATATAGAAGAAGCTGGGGTCCACTCTGGTGACAGCGCATGCTCACTTCCTCCATACTCTCTTTCTAAAGACACAATTGAGGAATTATGCAGACAAACCACCATGCTGGCGCTATCTCTTAATGTAATTGGGCTAATGAATGTTCAGTTTGCAGTAAAAGATAAGGAAATATACCTAATTGAAGTAAACCCTAGAGCCTCTCGTACAGTACCCTTTGTGGCTAAAGCAGTAGGCTCACCAATAGCGGCTATCGCGGCGCAGATAATGGCAGGAAGTAAGTTATCTGACTTTGAACTAGTAGACCCAGCAATCAAAACTTTTGCTGTAAAAGAGGCTGTTTTACCATTTGCGCGTTTCCCTGGAGTGGATACAATTCTTGGTCCAGAAATGCGATCTACAGGTGAAGTGATGGGAACTGATCTTAGTTTTCACAGAGCTTTTATGAAAGCACAAATTGGAGCTGGTAATGATCTTCCCAAAAGTAATGCTGGTAAAATATTTATATCAATTAAAGATTTAGACAAAACTGACGCGATGTTATCTGCCATCCTTATACTTGTTAAGTTAGGGTACTCTATTATTGGAACGCGAGGAACCTCTGAGTGGTTTATGCGAAACGGGGTAGAACTCGAAACTGTAAACAAAGTCTATGAGGGAAGGCCCAATATTGTTGACCAAATAAAAGATAAACAAATTTCATTAGTATTCAACACAACAGAAACAATACAAGCTGTAGAAGACAGCCGTGATATACGCAAGATAGCACTCTACGGTGGGATTCCATATTTCACTACCGCAGCTGCTAGTATTGCAGCAGCACTAGCGATGGAGGCTAGGGAGCAAGGTGATTTTTCAGTAAACTCTATTCAGAGATAAGATTAAAAAAACCAAAATATAGTAACCTAAGGTAAGATTCCATGGCAAAACTCCACTTTCATTACTCAACAATGAATGCCGGTAAATCCACATTGCTTCTACAAGCTGCTCATAATTACAAAGAACGAGGAATGGAGACATTCCTTCTTACAGCAGAGTTTGATAATAGAGCAGGTGCAGGAATAATTGCTTCTCGAATAGGAATTTCGGAACCGGCAACTCTCTACAATAAGGAGAGTGATCTGTTTCAACTTACAGAAAGAAGAGTACAACAAAGTCAATTTTCTTGCATGCTCAATGGTTATCCGATGAGCAGGTCTGGCAGCTGGTTCGTGTTGTTGATGACCTTAATATACCTGTAATTTGCTATGGGCTTAGAGTCGACTTTATGGGAAAACTTTTTCCTGGATCAGCCAGGCTTTTAGCGCTTGCGGATGAAATGCGCGAGGTAAGAACAGTATGTCACTGTGGAAAAAAAGCTACGATGGTTGTTCGCAAGAGTCCTAATGGTAAGGTCCAAGTCTCAGGAGACCAAGTTTTAGTTGGTGGCAATGAAATGTACGTGAGTTTATGTCGAATTCATTGGAGAGAAGCTGTCGGCGATAGAAAACCCATAGTAGAGGAAGAAGTTTTTTCAAAATAGGTGCTGATAAATATGGAATTTTAGTGGACTCGTCCACCTGTTGGGACATCTACATTTGGAACCAAAAGAACAACTTGACCCTTGGAGTCCGGCACACCCAAAACAAGAACTTCTGAAATAAATTTTCCTATTTGCCTAGGAGGAAAGTTAACGATCGCAACAACTTTTCTGCCAATTAAATCAGACGCCTTATAGTTTTGAGAAATTTGAGCGGAGCTTTTTTTTAAGCCTAAGTCTTCTCCAAAATCTAACCATAACTTAATTGCCGGTTTTCTTGCTTCAGGATAATTCTCTGCTCTAACTATTTCGCCAACTCGGACATCAAGTTTTTCAAAATCGTTATAAGAGACCTCAATCATTATCTAGTGCCCCCAATTCTTTGCTCCTCTGCGAGGCAGCAAAAACTGCCCGTTCTAATAAATCAAAAAACCCATTTTTATTATCCATTAAAATTGCTAACGCCGCTTGTGTGGTTCCACCCGGGCTAGTTACATTTATTCTCAAGTTTTCAGGACTTTCGTCTGAAGCCTCAGCTAAGTACCCGGCACCAACAACTGTAGCTTTAGCGAGAACCATAGATAACTCAGGACTTAATCCATTAGTAACACCAGCTGCAGCCAACGCCTCGATCAAGTGAAAAACATATGCTGGACCCGAACCAGATACTGCAGTGACCGTATCTATTTGACTCTCAGACTCTAACCGAACGGTTTTACCAACTGCTGATAAAAGAAGGTCTGCCTGCTCCATATAATGGTTGTTTGCATATTTATTTCCAACTACTGCTGTTATTCCTTTTCCAATAGCAGCTGGAGTATTTGGCATTACCCTAATTATAGGCGTCTTATCCCCTAATGTTTTTTCAAAATAAGAAATTGATGTTCCTGCTGCAATTGAAATGAACAAAGTATCAGAATTACCCAATGTTTTTAGATTTGGGACCGCCTTTGACATAAGTTGCGGCTTTACAGCAATTATTACGATCGAAGGTTTTTCTGGTATGATTTTATTTAGATTAATTTTTTGACTAACAAGCCATTTAGACGGATTTGGCTCGATAACAGTAATATCATCAGCTTCCAAACCCTGATTTAACCAACCCCCTAATAGGGCCGAACCCATTTTCCCACAACCAATAAGTAGAATTCCACGGCCATTAATTTCAAATAATTTCACAATAATTCTCCTCAATCACAAGGGAATTCAATTAAGCGTGCCCCAAGCCGTCTGCAATAGCGATCTGCATAGCTGTTTTAGGAAAGCGATCTCCCCAACAGACCAACTGAAATGCTGGATAGAAACGTTCAGAACTACTTACAGCTGTCGCCAACATCCTATTGATTTGCTCTGGGCTAACTATTGCTCCGCTACTCAGAGTCAATACATTACGGTAAACGATCAAACTTTTGTCATTCGAAAAATAAAAAGCACCACTGTAACATTCTTCATTTGCTAGATTGAGTGCCTCATATAATAAACCCACTTTATTTTTTGGAGAGACAAACTCATAAGTCGAGACTAAACAAAGAGATTCGTCATAGTTAGACCATGATAAGGTAATAGAGTGCGTTCTCCACTGTTCTTCTATTACCATTGTTATTTGGTCCTCAGCAACTCGGTTAAAATCCCAATCTTGCAGCTCTGCTAAAACCTCTACAACATCAATAGGATGTTGATCCTCTGTTTGAAAATAATTATCTAAACTCGGCAACGTCGACCCTCTTTGAATTTTGTATCTTAATACTCACAACATACTACCTAAGGTGATGTAATCAACCTATGGCAGTTTGAAGGTCAACTTACACGAGATATTGTGTGCTGAATACACATTGGTGTAAAGTATTTTTTATAATAAGAGAGAGTTTAGTGAGTTTTTAATTTAACTGGCACTAATTATGAGAGCTTACCCAGTCTTCTTCGAACAAACAGGGCAAGAAGGGTCTCGTTTAATTTTAATGACACGCGTCTCGGCAAAAAGCGCATCATAAATTAACAGTCTAGTGTTTAAGGATTCACCCGCACCAGTTATTAGTTTTATGGCCTCAACTACCATAATCGATCCTATTACCCCTGGTAAAGCCCCTACAACTCCAGCCTCAGAGCAGGAAGGTGCGAGACCAGCTGCTGCAGCTACTGGGAAAATACACTGATAGCAAGGTCCTAGCTTACGTGAATCGAAAACAGCGATCTGTCCTTCCCACTGCGTTATAGCTCCCGATATTAAAGGCTTCTTTAATGCGACACATGTACGATTTACTAAGTAACGTGTTTCAGCATTATCTGACCCGTCTAAAATTAGATCAAAATCCTCAAACAAATCAGCAGCTACTTCCTGATTTAACAATCGATTGTATGGCAAAACTTCAACAAATGGATTCTGTGCTTTCATAGCCTCAGATGCAGAAAAGACTTTGGGCTTACCAATGTTAACATCGGAGTGTATTACTTGACGTTGTAAGTTTGAGCTATCTACCAGGTCGTTATCAATAACCCCAACTGTGCCTACACCGCAAGAAGCCAAATACTGAAGCACAGGGGACCCTAACCCACCTGCCCCCACGACTAAAATTCTGGCCATTTTAAGTTTCTTTTGGCCAACACCACCAATTTCTCTCAAAACAATATGACGTGCATATCTGTTTAGTTCTTCGGGTTTAAAAGTTTTTGTATTTTTATGTTGATTCTGTGAGTTAATATGGGAGTTTTTTATTTTTTTTACGATAACAACGTAAGTGAAAATTATTAAGGTAATTACAAATAAACCAATCCAATTTTTTACAGAGCCTCCCACAGTTTGTCTGAGCATATTGTTCGTAGGTAAAATTAGGTTAATTAAAATTACAACGCCAAATAATACAGCATGAGCACCAATGATAAATCTCTTATCTAAGGAAAAAATCCTTCCAATAAGAAGAATAATTATAGCTAAAATTAAAACAATTAGCATTTTTCTTTTCCGGTAGAGCCAAACCCTCTAATCCCACGTGTTGTAGATGACAGCTCACTAACTAATTCGAAATTAGCTCTAATAACTGGAGCCACAACCATTTGAGCTATCCTATCTCCATGTGAAATATGAAAAATTGACTCACTAAAATTAATCATAATTACCCCCAAAGGTCCACGGTAATCGCTATCTATTGTACCCGGAGAGTTAGGTATAGAAATTCCGTCTTTTAACGTTAAACCAGATCTTGGGCGGATCTGAATTTCGAAACCTTTTGGTATCTCAACACTAAGACCAGTCGGAATTAAAAGTTGTCTCCCGGGATGCAAATCAATTCCCTCAGCTCGAATACCTATATCAAAATTTGCTTTGATATCAGCACCAGATGCTCCCGAAGACCTATAGTCCGGTAGCCCTAACGATATATCAGAACCCTGATTCCAAATAAACTTTACGTTAATTTGTAACATCTAACATAGCTCTTCTATTATCAGGTTAACTAGTTTTTGTGCCACTAATTCTTTAGTCATTCTAGGCCAATTTGAAGAGTTATTGCGAGAAATAAACGTTATAGTATTCTCCTCCCCACCAAATACTTCCATATTTGGGCTAACATCATTTGCCAAAATCCAATCACAGCCTTTATTTGATAATTTTTCAGAACCATTCTCGAGTAAATTT
>JAQBUS010000066.1 GCA_027623875.1 Pseudomonadota bacterium | reverse complement strand
GCAGCTAGGGTCTGGTGGCTATTTAAATTAATGGGTAAAAAAAATATTGGGGTTCTAGACGGTGGCTTTCCAAAATGGCTTAGAGAAAATAGAGCCGTTGAAAACGATCCAGTACTAATGCGGGATCGCCATATTACTGTCCAATTTCAAGAAAATTTAGTAAAAGATGTTACACAAGTATCGGCAGCATCAAAATTAGGAAATCAACTGATAGTAGATGCCCGCGCTCCGGGCCGATTTTCTGGAAATGACCCGGAACCGCGAGCTGGACTAAGGTCCGGTCATATACCAAAATCTCAAAATATGTATTATCGTGAACTTCTTAATCATGATGGTACAATGAAATCTGAAAATGCACTAAGAGAGGCGTTTACAAATGCAGACATTGACCTTTCTAGACCAATTATTACAACGTGTGGATCAGGTATAACTGCAGCAATTATTTCACTAGCACTTGAAATCATTGGGCATAAAGACCACTCACTTTATGACGGTTCCTGGACAGAATGGGGCCAATTTAGTCAACTACCGTTAGAAACTGGGTAAATATATGTTTGAGAAGTTATTTTCTGCTCCAGATGACAAAATCATAAAGCTAATGCATACCTTTAGCGCTGACCCTAGAGCCGACAAAATTGATCTTGGAGTAGGCGTTTACAAAAATAAAAACGGTTCAACACCAATAATGCATTCAGTAAAAAAAGCAGAGAACCTGCTTTGGGAAGAGCAGTCGACAAAAAGCTACGTAGGGCTTGCTGGGGACTTCGAATTCCATGACGTAATGCGAGATCTAATTCTAAAAAACTGTGTTGGCGAAGACTGTGTCGCAGCAGCGGCCACTCCCGGAGGCACTGGAGCTATCAGACAAGCTCTTGAGCTTATTAAAAATACGGATCCCAGCACTACTGTTTGGATTAGCTCACCAACTTGGCCAAATCACCCCTCAATAATCGGGTACTTAGGAATAAAACAAAAAGAATACAGATACTTTGATTATAAAACTGGGTGTGTAGAATTTGAAAATATGCTTGAAGACCTATCATCTGCCAAGCGTGGCGATGTTGTCTTGCTCCATGGATGTTGCCATAATCCAACGGGTGCAAATCTTAAACTGGATCAGTGGGCTAGACTAACTGAAATACTTCTCGATGGCGGCCTAATACCATTTATTGATATTGCATATCAAGGCTTTGGAGATGGCTTAGATGAAGATGCAGCAGGGGTCCGCTATCTTGTGATGAATATTCCTGAAGTAATAATCGCATCAAGTTGTTCTAAAAATTTTGGTATATATAGGGAGCGAACCGGGATTTTAATGTTAGTGTCCCATAACAAAGGTGATAAAATAAAAAATCAGAAAATGTTGACTTACCTAAACCGCCAAAACTACTCTTTTCCACCGGATCATGGCGCTCGACTAGTAACTATGATTTTAAAGGACCCCGAATTACGCACATCCTGGGAGGTCGAGCTAAAAAGTATTCAAGTAGGCATGCTTCAAAATCGTGAATCTTTAGCCCTTGAACTTTGCAAACAGATTGGTTCTGATAGATTTGGTTTCTTAGCCGAACATCGAGGGATGTTCTCTTTACTTGGGGCAACGGAAATGCAGGTTGACGAAATGCGAAATAAGTACGGCATTTATATGGTTTCTGATAGCAGAATGAATATCGCTGCGTTAAATCTAAAAGCGATACACAAGCTAACAGAGGCAATTATAGCCGTCAAAGTATAGCGAATAAAATCTAAAGTTTAAAAATTCCGGTTAATTATAGATTTAACACTTGCACTTCAGCCTACAGGATTTTACACGCTCTTCATAATAAAAATATAATCCAAGTCTCCGCAACCTTGTAAAAACGGAAAATCCTATGAAACAAATAATACCGGGCATAATTTCTATGGCATTAATTGTGGTGTCTTCAAATATTCTGGTGCAATATATAGCCTTTAACGGTTGGCTTACCTGGGGTGCCTTTACCTATCCATTCGCTTTTTTAGTGACCGATCTTATCAATAGAATGTATGGCCGCTCTCAGGCAAAAAAAGTTATTTTTATAGGTTTTATACTCGGTATTTTATGCTCAATCATAGGTTCACAAATATCTAACGAATTCGGGCCGTTAGTTACTTTGCGCATAGCCATTGGTTCTGGTATCGGGTTCCTTGTGGCCCAAAGAATAGACTTATCTATCTTTGAACGCCTACGTGAAACTCAATGGTGGAGAGCACCGTTGACCTCATCCGTAATAGGTTCGTCAATAGACACGTTTCTTTTTTTTACAATCGCATTTTCTAGTAGCTTAAGTTGGTTAGAGCCTAGCAATGACGTTTCGTGGGCCAATCAGCCGAGAGCTCTTTTCGGTTTTGGGCCTGAAATGCCGTATTGGATAGGTCTTGGTATCGCAGATTATGCTGTAAAGCTTGCTATAGCATTACTTGCTCTTATACCATTTCGTTTCGCTATCAGAAAATTAAATAACGACCAAAAGAACAAAAATTGAGTTATATTGATAAAAAGGCTTGAGTTATAAAAAATATATGACACCATCATTTTTCAGCAACAAGTGAAAGGAGGTGTCCATGTCTAGAGTTATATGGAGAGAGAAGGTTAAAGTAAGTCCGGAGTCAGAGTTTTAGGGGCAACCCCTTAGAATTTGAAAAGGATTTGGATTAGTCCCGCTAACCTTCATCCGTAAAATCTCGAAGAGGCCATCTAAAAAGGTGGCCTTTTTTAATTTAATGTTGAAGATTAAAAAATGATAAAAATATCTGAACACATAAAAATTGAGGGCTGGGAGTTAACCGAGACGTTCACAACCTCTCAGGGACCCGGTGGACAAAATGTTAATAAAGTTTCGACGGCCGTAGAACTAAGGTTTTCAGCTGCAACATCCCCTAACTTAACTGCAGTGGTTAAGAGCCGTTTAAAAAAAATAGCTGGTCGCCGGTGGTCTCTAGATGGATCCCTAGTAATACTAGCGCAAGAAACCAGATCTCAATCACAAAATAGAGCGATTGCACGAAACAAGTTAATAGAGTTAATAGTATCTGCCAGCTTTATACCTGTTAGACGAATTCCAACCCGCCCAACCCTAGGCTCCCAAAAAAGAAGAATAAGTTCGAAAAAAAAACGCGGCGAAATAAAAATTCTTCGTGGAAAGGTAGAGAAAAATGAATGACATTTTAGTAAAGAGAAAGAAATTTTTGGGAGAAAATATTCCAACGTTTTATAAAAAACCAATTCATATTGTAAAAGGACAAGGGGTTTGGCTTTATGATTCTAATGGAAAACGCTATCTTGACTGCTATAATAACGTTCCTCATGTCGGTCATTGCCATCCAAAAGTAGTTGAAGCTATATCAAAACAGGCAGCTACACTTAACACTCACACAAGATACCTCCACGATGGAATCGTTAACTATGCAGAGATGCTTACCTCTAAATTTTCTGAGGAACTAAACCAATTAATAATGGTTTGCACCGGTTCCGAAGCAAACGACATCGCGTTAAGAATGGCACAGGCTGTAACAGGAAAATCTGGCTTCATCGCAACAGATAACACCTACCACGGCAATACTTCATTGGTCTCTCAATTATCTACACGTAAACCTCCAATCGGTGGGCATTCTAAAAATATTCGACTTATCCCAGCGCCAGAGAGTATAACTCCTCTAGGTGGGAGCCATAAAACCCAGGCTGATATATTTGCTAGGAACACAGAAAAAGCTATTAATGAACTAGAAGAAGAAGGCATAGGCTTTGCTGGATTAATGTTGTGCCCTATTTTTGCAAACGAAGGTTTTCCAATCGTATTACCCGGGTTTCTTGATCAAACCATTGAAATTATAAAGAAGGCAGGAGGGTTAATAATTAGCGACGAGGTTCAGTCAGGGTTTGGACGAATAGGCTCTCATTGGTGGGGTCATGAATGCTTAGGCCTTAAACCAGATATTGTAACTCTGGGTAAGCCAATGGCAAACGGACATCCAGTCGGAGCTGTAATTACTCAATCTGATATAATGAAAAGTTTTCAGTCAGCCTTTGGGTACTTTAATACTTTTGGTGGAAATCCTGTAAGTTGTGCGGCTGCAATTGCTACTCTAAAAGTACTTGAAGATGAGAATCTTATTGAGAATGCACAAAATATCGGGGCCTACGCTCTCGAAAAGCTAAAAGGCATTTCCCATCCTTTTATAGCAGAGGCACGAGGAAATGGCTTATTCTTCGGATTGGAGTTCATAAATGAGAAAGGTCAACCTGCGATCGATTTTACAGCAAAGATAGTAGAGGAAATGCGCGAGAGAGGCGTATTATTAAATACCATAGGTAAGCATAGAAACACTCTAAAGATGCGGCCGCCAATGCCCTTTTCTAAAGAGAATGCAAATCTAGCGATTGAAACTCTAGCCGACGTTCTGTCCGACTGCCCTAAATGAACGAAGAGACGTTAATCATGCAAGCCACAGATGTTGCTCGGGAATGGGGTGGAGTATCTACACATCCTAGATTAATTAAAAATCGTGAGAATATCGTTTTTGAAGTTCTTTTAAATTCTGGCGGTAGAGGTGCCCTTAGATTCCATCGACCAGGTTATCAAACATCCGCTGCGATTAATTCTGAACTGTTATGGATGGAAGCATTGGCAAAGCACAATTTTCCATGCCCGGCACCGATAAGAACACTCCATGGAAATCTAACAATAGATTTAAAAAAACGCCCAACTACGTCGTTAATCTCATGGATTGATGCACATGAAATTGGTGCAGTCATTTCAGACACCTTGGAAGACAATATTTCTCTTTTTTCAGACATAGGTAGGCTAATAGCTGAGCTTCACAATGTAACAGATCAGATTGAGACCAAAACATTTAAACGAAACAGTTGGAATGAGGTCGGATTTATTGGTGATAATCCACTATGGGGAAAATTTTGGGAAAATCCCTCTCTTACGGCAACAGAAGCAGAACTCTTAAATAAGATGAGAAAAACATTAAGACCCTATTTCAACAGTATAACAAATAAAGACTTTGGATTAATTCATGCCGACCTTCTTCAAGAAAATATTTTAAAAGATGCCAACCAACTATGGGTCATTGATTTTGATGATAGTGGCTTTGGTTTTAGAGAGTATGACTTAGCTAGTGCGCTTATCCAACATATAGATAACCCACGATTTTTGGAGATACAAAGTGCTCTAATTGAAAGTTATAATGATAATAGGGCTAAATTTGATACCAATCCAAGGGCAGTAAACTTATTCATTATGCTTCGCAGTCTCGCATCATGTGGTTGGATCTCGTCGCGGGTGCCAATCACAGATGAACGCCAAAGGTTTCACGCAAATAGGGCTCTTAAATGTATTGAAAAATTTATATCAGAATTTCTAAACAATTAATTTTGATTCTCCTTGAGTTCCACTATTAAAAACCCTTCGATACCTTTCGACTTCTAACTTGGGGCCCATAACTTTCTCTGAATTATCACTTAGCTTAACCGTCGCTCTCCCATCAGCCGTAGTCACTTTGCAAACAAGTGAGAATGGGGATAGGTTTTTTCCATTACTTAGATCACGAAAGTCATTTGTTAAAAGAGTACCCCAGCCAAAAGACACAAGTGCTCGATTCGAAAACCTGGTATGCAAATCAACTATCTCTTTAACGTCTAATCCATCTGAAAAAATAATCAGCTTTTTTTTGGGATCCTCTCCGCAAGACCGCCACCACTGAATCGCTGTTTCAGCCGAGTCCACAGGGTCTCCCGAGTCTATTCTAATTCCAGTCCAGGCTGCCAACCAAGGTGGTGCATTTTTCAAGAAATTCTTTGTGCCATATGTGTCAGGTAAAATTATTCTTAGGTTGCCCTCATGCTCTTCTTGCCAATCTTCTAAAACATCATAAGGAGCTCTCTTTAGAGCAGCGTCATCTTTTGCTAAAGCCGAGTATATCATAGGCATTTCATGGGCATTAGTGCCGATCGCCTCCACTTCTCTCCTCATTGCGATTAAGCAATTAGACGTTCCAACGAACTTTTGCTCCAAACCCTCCTGCATTGCTTGGACACACCAATCTTGCCACAAGAAGCTATGTCGTCTGCGAGTGCCAAAATCAGCAATCCTAAGATCACTTAGTTTTTGGAGAACATTTATCTTCTCCCATAACTTTGTCATCGCTCGGGCATATAGAATTTGCAATTCGAAACGATCCAGATGTTTTAAAGCTGCTCTGGATCGAAGTTCCATTAAAACACTCAAAGCTGGAACCTCCCAAAGCATTACTTCATGCCACTTACCTTCAAAGGTCAGTTCAAACTGCCCGTCTCTTCTTTCTAAATGATAAGGAGGAAGAGATAAATTCTCAAACCATTCCATAAAATCAGACCTAAACATTTGACGTTTACCGTAAAAGGTATTTCCTCTCAGGAAAGTGCTTTCTCCCCGGGAAACTCCCAATGACCTGATATGATCCAGTTGTTCTCGAAGTTCACCTTCATCAATTAATTCGGCCAATCTAATGTTTTTTGAACGATTAATTACAGAGAATGTAACTTGGGTATTAGATTTATTTCGAAAAATTGACTGACACATTAGG
>JAQBUS010000065.1 GCA_027623875.1 Pseudomonadota bacterium | reverse complement strand
GGAGGTCAAAGAGCTAAACTTGTTCCAGCTTCAGCGATATCCCAGATGCAAAGCGATGGAGCGGGTTTTGCTGGGTTTGCTACCTGGTTGGATCTGACTCCAGCGCACCCAGATATGCTTGCTATTCCAGATTCAAATTCTGTTATTCAAATGCCGTGGAAGCCAGAAGTTGCTTGGGTGGCTGGAAATTGTATTATGGAAGATGAAGAAGTAGCTCAGGCTCCCAGAAATGTTTTGAACCGTTTGATAGCGTCTGCGGCTGCTGAAGGGATGCACGTAAAAACAGGCGTAGAGCCAGAGTTCTTTTTATTAACACCTGATGGAAATCAAATTTCTGATGTTTATGATACTGCTGTAAAACCGTGTTACGATCAGCAAGCAATAATGCGTAGATACGATGTTATAGCGGAGATTTGTGATTACATGCTTGAGCTTGGTTGGGGGCCTTATCAGAATGATCACGAGGATGCTAACGGGCAGTTTGAAATGAATTGGGAGTTTGACGACGTATTAAAGACTGCTGATAAACATTCATTTTTTAAATTTATGACGAGGTCTGTGGCTGAGAAGCACGGTTTAAGAGCAACCTTTATGCCAAAGCCAATAGAAGGCTTAACGGGAAATGGTTGCCATGCACACATATCCGTATGGGACTCTCCCGGTAAGGCGGCTAAAAATAATATTTTTGCTGATTCGAGTAAGGAATTAGGTCTTTCAGACAAGGGACGCCATTTCCTTGGGGGTATTATGAAGCATGCGAGTGCATTGGCGGCTATAACAAACCCAACAGTTAATAGTTATAAAAGGATTAATGCTCCGAGAACAACCTCAGGAGCCACATGGGCTCCGAATACTGTTACTTGGACTGGTAATAATAGAACTCATATGGTTAGGGTGCCAGACCCTGGGCGATTTGAGTTGCGCTTGCCCGACGGTGCAGTAAATCCTTATTTACTTCAAGCGGTAATACTCGCCGCTGGGTTGGATGGTATACGCACTCAAGCCGATCCGGGTAAACGCTATGATATCGATATGTATGCCGAGGGTCACAAAGTCAGGGGCGCTCCAAAGCTTCCTCTTAATATGTTAGACGCAATTCGTGAATTTGATAAAGATAAAGAGCTTAAGAAGGCTTTAGGAGAAGAGTTTTCATCTGCTTATATTAAAATGAAAATGCAAGAATGGAATTCATATACTGCCCACTTTTCGGTTTGGGAAAAAGAAAATACTCTTGATGTTTAAAAAACTTAGTGAAGCTATAAAGAAAAGTCTTTTAAGATCCACATCGTTCTTTGTGCTGTAACTTTCCTCTTTGGGGTGGGGGTTAATTTTGTATAATATTTATAACGGAATTTTTCGATACCTCAAAAAGAATTATGGGTTGCTATATAAATTTGGTAATGTTTAGGAAAAAAATGTCTAGGAATATTCGAAGAGCCCGTCGTGTCAAATCATCAACTATTCAGCAGATGCCATTTGCGGAAATCCGTAATCCCTTTAAGCCGATGGAATTAGTGTCAAGTGATCAACTTGAAGTGATACATAACACTAGTTTAAAGATTCTTCGGGATATAGGAGTTCGTCTGGATAGCATGGTCGCTTTGGATTTACTCAAAAAGATAGGTGCAGATGTAAATCGAGCTACTAATCAAGTAAAATTTGATCCCGCACTTGTCGAAGAAATGTTAACAGATATTCCCTCTGAATTTACTATCCATGCACGTAATCCAGAAAAAACAGTAAAAATTGGAGGGAATGCACTCACATTTGCGACGGTTTGTGGCCCTTCTTTTGTTTCTGACTTAGATCGTGGGAGGAGAGCTGGGACATTAGAAGATATGCGCAATTTTGTTAAGCTATCGGCATCTCTTAATATTTTCCATCACGAAGGGGGAAGTGGATGTGAGCCTTTAGAGCTGCCACCTGAGACTAGACATCTAGATATGATGCTGGCCCAAACCACCCTGAGCGATAAAGGTTGGCAACCTTGCTGGATGAATACTGCAGCGCGTGCCAGGGATTGTATAGAAATGGCAAAAATTGCACTACAGGTTGACGATGATGGGTTGCGTAGGAATCCCGGTATCTTGGGAGGAGTGAATACAAACTCACCTCTGCTTTTCGATGACGGTCAAGCAGATGCAGTCATAGAGTTCTCTCGTGCAGGACAGCCAGTTCATATTACACCTTTTACTTTAGCTGGTGCTATGAGTCCTGCTTCGATTGGTGGATCGCTAGTCCAACAGAATGCAGAAGCACTCGCTGGTATAGTCCTTGGCCAGGCAGCTTGCAGAGGGTCACCCACTTTCTATGGTCATTTCACTTCCAACGTTGATATGAAAACTGGCTCACCAGCTTTTGGAACACCAGAGTATGCTCAGTCGGTGATAGTTTCTGGGCAGTTAGCTAGACGTTATAAACTTCCAATAAGATCTTCTAATACAACAGCGGCCCCAACCGTAGATGCTCAAGCTGCCTATGAGAGCGATATGTCTATAAATGCATGTGTACAGGGTCATATTAATGTTATGATGCATGCAGGGGGTTGGCTCGAAGGTGGTTTAACTTGCTCATTTGAGAAATTAATTTTAGATGCGGAACTCTTACAGATGCAGGCTGCTTTTTTATCCCCAATCGATTTATCAGAAGATGCGATAGGATTTGATGCAATTGCTGAAGTAGGTGTTGGTGGCCACTTTTTTGGAACTAAACATACTTTAGAGCGTTATAAAGATGCTTTTTATCAGCCTATACTATCAGATTGGCGAAATTTTGAGACATGGCAAGAAGATGGGGCAAAGACTGCAACCCAGAGAGCAAATCAAGTCTGGAAACAACTTTTACATGATTACGAAAAGCCAGAAATAGATCCTGCTATTGAAGAGGAACTGGAAGCGTATGTAGCAAAACGTAAAGAAGAAATTTTAAAATAATAATGAATCTACTCTATTTGTATATTCCTTAAAGGTATTATGTAAAATTTAGAATGAAAGATTTCCACACTCTGTGTATAGCTCTCTTGATTTTATGGATCGAACTTAACCATACTTTGAGAACACGCTGTATTGACTGTTAGGGAGAGTTTAGTCATAGAAAGTCCAGTGGTTCCTTAGCTCAGTTGGATAGAGCATCTGCCTTCTAAGCAGAGGGTCGCTGGTTCGAATCCAGCAGGGATCACCAATCTTCCTCTTCAGATAATTGATGCTCTAGTCACATAATGTTAGGAGGTTCTTTACGGGTCAGTGTTCACAAATCATTCACTCAAAAATCTAGAGAGCACTAAAAGATGTTCTTAAATTAATTTTTTTAAGTAGGTTTATTTCCACAATTATCTATCAAAAGTCCTTAAATAGGTGATATTTTCTGCAAACTTAGAGTTTATCCAACCTTCAGTTGAACCCAAAATTTATTCTTAATTATCAATTAAAGGGATACAGAATGAAAAAACATATCGGTCTTATATTAGTCATACTTTATAGTAATGCAGCTATTGCTGGCGGGATGCCTGAACCAGAACCATTGCCGGTGTCAGATCCAATAGTAATTCTCCAGCAGTTACCGGTGGAAATCCAGAAGGAAAAGTCTAATGGATTTCTAAAGTTTTTGATGATAATTATACTTGCAGCTCTTTAGGATTTATTCTTAAAAAAAAGGGTTAACCTTGCTAGTGTAAAACTCAATTATTAAACCTTTGGGGCACTATAGAATAGCTTAATGGTTTTAGAAGATGTAAAGATAACAGGTGTATTTTTAGTGTTTTATGCTAAAGTGGATCTTATCCATTTATGTAATACTGCTCCCTCTGGGTTTCCACTATCACATAGATAATCAACGAGATTAAAATGATTGGCTTTTGAGCATACGTGAAATGTGGGGTCATCGCCACGTTTTGTAAGCTCTCTAGCGATTAACCAGGATTGATCTATCCAGCCGGAAGGTTCATCACCGCCAACAGCGATATAATATTTCAGCCCTTGTGCGGGGAGATTACTTAAACAGTTAAACTGATGCATCTCAGCACTTGATAGGCGAACATCCTGATTTACAGTTAATTCACGTACGAACCCTAATTCATAGGCTCCAGATAATGCTATAATACCTACCAGTCTTGAGTTTAGTATTTTTTCTTGTGAGAGATGCATTGCTAAATGTGCGCCTGCAGAATGACCCATTAAAATGATTTTCTGCATTAAGCCTTCGCTTGAAAGGACTGAGATAATTTTTTTAATACCACTTTTTAGAGCCGCTATTATTTCTGTAAGAGAGACTTCAGGGCATAGGGGGTAATTGATATTAATAACACCATTCCCTGATTTAATTAAATCAGCCATGTGATGATCCATGTCTGATTTATCTAATGCACGAAAATACCCACCATGAATATTTATTATTATTAGATCATTTTCAGCGGTAACATGGCAATCATATTGCATAAGGGGATGCTCGCCATAAGGTATATCAAAAAGACCCTTAAGTTCGGATCTGCGCTTATTAGATTGATTAGCCCAACCTAGTAATATTTCATTAGTCTCCTCCCCAATTGCTGCTCGAGGGGTAAACTGAGATTCTAAATTATGTTCTCGCCAAATCTGCCAAGTCATGTTCAATCCTTTTTAAAGTTTTAAGATTTTTATCTTAATCCGTGCTCGCTACCATTCCGTCAGCTCCCGGATCTGCCCCCCCATCTAGTTTTCCAGCATTAATTCGAATCGCGTGTACCCATGCAAATGTATAGCTATGTGGCTGACGCTTCACTGGATAACCGGCAGCACGAACTCTCTCTTCTGTTGATCTAAAAATTCTATTAGAAAGCTCGATTGTATTCGAGGTCGCTGCAAATCTCGGAGCACTTACTGCTTCCTGGGCGTTCATACCAAACTCGCAGACGTTTAATATAACTTGTAGGTTAGCCATGGTTATGTAGGTAGCCCCTGGTGCTCCCACAATTAGATAGGGCTTATTTTTCTTAAATACTATTGTTGGAGATAGAGCAGTAAAACGAGCCTTTCCAGGAGCTAGTGATCCAGACCGCCCTGGCCTAGGGTCAAACACTGTCATTGCACCGTTATACATAAAGCCAAGCCCATCTGTTACTACGCCTGAAGGTTGCCCCAGAGTATGGGTCATGGATACGCAATTACCTTTGCCATCTGCCAAGGTGAGCTGTGTGGTGTTTTTGCTTTCTGTAGCTCCGGCATTTAGTCTATGGACATCAGCTTTATACCCATTTTTAATTTTTTCCGCCCATGTTTTTGCATATTTCTTAGAAGTTAGCTCTTCAACTGGCACATCAAAGAAGTCTGGATCCCCTACCTTCGTATCTTTATCAATTGTTGCAATTTTCATCACTTCTGAAACGATTTTGATATATTCGGAGGAATTATGACCTACTTTTTTTAAATCAAAGTTCTCAAGAATGTTTAACATTTCTATCAACATTATACCGCCACCCGGTGGATTATTGGTAGCAATTTTGTGTCCACGATAAGTGCCCCAAAGTGGTGTTTTTTGCTCTGGGAAGCAATTCTCCAGATCTTTCATGCTTATCAAGCCACCGTTATTTTCCATGTCTTTGACAATTTTCTGAGCTATAGAGCCATTATAAAATTGCTGAACCCCGTTTTTTGAGATTTTCTTATAAGTTTTCGCGAGGTCTGGATTGAAAAGTATTTCACCGATGCTCTTTAATTTTCCATTTGGGTTACAATAGATTTTCCGGGTTGCCTCATATTTGGTTACCATGGCAATATTTGGATCTCTCCTGGCTGCTGCCGGTTCGTTCCAGAACGCACTCATATGTGGTCTAATCAGAACACCCTCTTCACAATATTTAATGGCCGGTGTGATTAGCTCTCCTAAAGACATTGAGCCATAGAGATTTAAGATTTTTTCCAAAGCCGCCAGTGTTCTTGGCGTGCTTATTGAGCCGTATCCTATTTCATTCTCTCTACCAGATAAGATAAAACCCCAACCATCTTCTGCTTCTCTTTCAATTAAATTTTCCCACATGTTAGGCTTTACAGCGAGTGGAGCACGGCCGTGAAAGTCAAATGTTGTGTGCACTCCCAGGCTCGGTAAGAAAAGTTGAATGTTTCCAAAGCCAGCAATGCCACACATTTGGGGATCGACCACTGTTTGCACCAATGCGGCCGCTACCGTGGCATCAACAATATTGCCACCAGATTTCATAATGTCGATTCCGACCTCGACGGCTTCCGGTTGTGGTGCAGAAATCATTCCTTGGGTCATTAGAACATACTCCTTGGGATTGATATTATTTTAGATTCTAATATGCCACTTCTTATTTCGCTAGACGGTTGCAATTTAGAGCTAGACATAAGAGTGACAGGGGGCTCAGCAATGTTAGAGTAGATCCTTTGCTCCGCTAGTTGATTGACCCAAGCGGCGGTATTGCCGTTCGCTTCATGAACAAAAGGAATTGTTTGATAGGTTATGTATTTGTCCTTTGGGGATTTCCTTTCGAAATATATTTTTTCACCAGTTGATATGAAATATGGCATACAAAACTCATTAAAAGAATTAGGAACTTGTTACAATATTAGTAAACTTAATAAATAAAGCAATCGAAAGACA
>JAQBUS010000064.1 GCA_027623875.1 Pseudomonadota bacterium | reverse complement strand
AAATTTTGGCTCAGACTTTAATTCCAACTCAGAAATAACCTTTATATTAGACCCTGCCCTATTCGCCCTGACTGGTATATCTTGCATGCGCTTAAAATTAGCATCAAACGCAAGTATCTCACCCTTAAACCGGTCAGCCAACGCTAAAGCTTTTCCACCCCCACCTGCGCAGAAATCTAAAACTCTAAAGCTATCTTTAAGTGGGATAGTTTCACATACCGCCTGCGAATTTAAGTCCTGCAGCTCTATATGACCTAATTCTAGCATTTCTGATTTTTTTACTTTTCGTTCGCTTGTCAAAACTTCCAAAGCAAACGGAACTGACGCGTGCCTTGTCGTGCTAACTCCTTCGCTTTCAAGGGTTTTTTGAGTCTCTTCGGGAGTAGCACGCGATCTATTCACCCTTAGATAGAGGGGAGCCCTAAACTTGAACATCTCCATAATGCTATTAAAATCTGACTTAAGCGCGCCACGAAACTCTTCGAGCAACCAATCGGGCAAATCTATAACTCCATCGCTTTTGGATGGACCGCTTGAAGTCCTTAAGAGTTTCAATTCTTCTTCTGATAAAACCCCAGGGGCATAACCTAATCCGGTAAAAATTTCTTCTGGATTCCTATCACTATCAAGAAGGTAACCCATTATAACACCCCTGCCAGTTTCCGCTTGTCCTAATGCCCAAAAAGACTTCAACGACCGAAGGCAATCGAATACTATATTTCTAATCTTCTCTCTATCACCAGACCCTGCAAATCGAGACCGTCTAGACCAGTTCGACAAGACTTTTTCTGGAGCTTCACCAGAAATAATAAGATCCATTATTTCGATAGCTGATGCTAAATGTGCGTGAGGGGTCATTTAAGAAATCCTATAATTCGGGCTTTCGCGAGTGATTTGAACGTCGTGAACATGACTTTCCTTAAGTCCAGAACCAGTAATTCTAACAAAGCTTGATTTTGTTCTAATTTCTTCAATTGTTGCGGCACCAACATAACCCATGGCGGCTCGCAATCCTCCTACTAATTGATGAATAACAGCCCCTGCCGAACCCTTATACGGGACTTGACCTTCGATTCCTTCGGGGACTAGCTTATCCATAGCAGCATCCATTTGAAAATACCTATCGGCTGAACCCCTAGCCATTGCACTTAAAGAACCCATTCCACGATAACTTTTATAACTTCTACCCTGATATAGAATAAGTTCTCCTGGACATTCGTCAGTTCCAGCTATTAAGGAGCCCACCATTGCACACGATGCACCAGCTGCAATAGCTTTAGCGAAGTCGCCAGAAAATCTAATACCACCATCCGCAATAATCGGCACGCCAGACAAGTCAGCTTCTTTTGTACAATCGATTATTGCTGTTAGCTGTGGCACACCAACCCCCGCGACTATTCTTGTTGTGCAAATCGAACCAGGGCCAATCCCTACCTTTATTGCATCCGCTCCAACATCGATAAGAGCCTTTGTGGCTTCCCCAGTAGCAACGTTTCCAGCTACGATTTGGATATTGTTAGAAAAATTTCTAACTCTCTCAACCGCCCGAGCCACTCCATCAGAGTGCCCATGTGCGGTGTCTATAACCAACAGATCAACTCCCGCCTCAATAAGAGCTTGAGATCTTTCAAATCCCAAATCGCCTACAGTTGTTGCGGCAGCAACCCGAAGTCTCCCTATCGCATCTTTGCAGGCAGTGGGGTTTAACACTGCCTGATCAATATCTCTTAAGGTCAGAAGACCGGTTAACTTATTATCCTTATCAACAATCAATAATTTTTCTATTCTACGCTCTCTCATTATTAGCTTAGCTTCCAAGAGATCCGCTGGCTCAACTAAAACTGCTAAATTATTTGATGACATCATAGTGCTAACAGGGGTTTTAGCATCATTTGCAAATCTCATATCGCGATTAGTAACGATACCTACGAGTCTACCCTTTGGATCAACCACAGGAAATCCTGTAACTCGGTACCGCTCTTGAAGAGCTTGGGCATCTCCGAGTGTTTGGTTCGCCCGTAACGTAATTGGATTAAACACAATACCACTTTCAAATCGCTTAACCCTTCTAACCTGCCGTGCTTGCTCCTCTATCGACAAATTTCTGTGTATAACACCCATTCCACCAGATTGGGCCATCGCAATAGCCATTTTTTGTTCTGTTACTGTATCCATCGCAGAACTAAGAAGTGGTATGTTTAACTCTATAGATTTTGTGATTTTTGTCCGCGTATCTGCCGCTGCCGGGAGCACCGAAGAAGCAGCCGGGACAAGTAATACATCATCGAAGGTTAATGCCTCTCGAATTTCCATTAAGCGTCTCCATTAGGAATCTCCGTTTGGCGGTTTCATATGTCACACTTTGACACCAGTTTAAAGAGGTTAAGTTGAAAAATAGAATAATACTTTACCACAAGAAACAATAACCTTGAGGCTTAAGTAAACCAGAGTTAATAAAGCTTTTGTTTGGAAAACGCCTTTGCCCCCTCAAAACACAATTACAATTTTAGTAGACGCAGACGCCTGCCCCGTTAAAGAAGAAATATTTAAGGTAGCATTTAGGCTTAAAATTGGTGTTATTCTGGTAACAAATAGTTACTTCAGAATACCAAACCATCCATTAATAGCGATTCAAGTTGTGAACAAAGAGTTCGACGCTGCAGACGACTGGATCATACAGAACTGCTCAACTATGTCAGTCGTTATCACATCAGACATATTACTGGCCCACCGTTGTATACAAAATCATGTCGGGTCTGTTATGGGCCCAAATGGAAATACTTTTACCGAACAAAATATAGGGAATTCCATTGCGATAAGAGCAATAATGGCCGATTTGAGAGCTGGAATAGAAAACACTAAAGGCCAGACTCCATTTTCTAAAAAAGATCGTGAAAAATTCTTAAATACTCTTGATTTAGAATTAACAAAATTAAAACGGTTGGCAATTAAGGTCGATAACCCTGGCAAATAACAAATTTTTCAGAACTATCCGACCTGCTAGCTGCAGGTTTAAAATTATCAACCTTTCGAAATTTTTCTTTTAAAATTTTCTGAAGGTTTCCTTCTGCACCACCAGCCAATACTTTTGCCACAAATGTACCCCCTTCTTTTAAAACGTCGAATGAAAAGTAAGCAGCTGCTTCACATAAAGATATTATTCGCAAATGATCGGTTTGCTTGTGACCAGAGGAAGCGGCTGCCATATCACTCAAAACAATATCTGCCGTTCCGTTCAACCAACCCTGAACCAAAAGATCGGCACCTTCATCTAAAAAATCTAATGTGTAAAGATCAACACCAGCTATTGGCTCCACTTCCTTAAGATCAATTCCTAAGACGAACCCAACCTCTTTATTCTTTTTGTTATTGTTTGAGTTAACTCTCTCAGAAGCAATTTGGCACCAACCGCCTGGAGCACACCCCAGATCAACCACACGCACTCCCGGTGCAAAAAATCTAAACTTATCATCTATCTCCGATATTTTATATGCAGCCCTACCCCTCATACCTTCCGAAGTCGCCCTCCGAACGTAAGGATCGTTAAGCTGTCTCTGAAGCCATCTTGTGGAAGAAAGTTTACGGCCTCTAGCTGTCTTAACTTTTACTTTGAGCTCTCGTTGACCACGCCCACTATTGTTTTTCTCTACCAATTGCCATGTATCCCAAATCGAACAAAATCCTTAAATTAAGAACAAGTATACTAAACAAAGATAAACCTAAACAGCATAAAACGAATATATCATCTAAGATCGCTAATAAAGTTTTATATCAAATAACTATCTCGAATTACTGGTTTCGACTTATTTGGCTTTCCTTAGTGCTTATTTTAAGAAAGTATATAAGGCAAAAGCGGGAGAGCGACTATGCAACCATTCGAGGGTATTCGTGTTCTGGATTTAACCCACGTTCTTGCTGGCCCATTTTGCACATCTCAACTAGCAAACCTTGGGGCTGAAGTAATAAAAATTGAAAGCCCCACGCACCCTGACATGACTCGGGATGATGGAGGGAGCCAAACATTAAATGAAGACCAAATGGGAACTTTTTTTCTCTCTCAATCAGCAGGAAAAAAATCATTAACACTCGACCTAGCATCTAAAGATGGCATAGCTATTTTTGAATTGTTAGTAAAAACATCTGATGTGGTAGTGCAAAATTATTCGGGAGATAAACTTGAAAAACTTGGCATAAGCTTTGAAAAACTTTCAAAAATAAATTCAAAAATCATTTACTGCTCAATGACTGGATTTGGCAAAACTGGGCCCAAAGCCAACCATCCGGCTTACGACGTCGTTATTCAAGCTTATTCTGGCATAATGGCCGCAAACGGATGGTCTAATGAAGACCCTCCTCTAAGGGTTGGACCACCTATGGTTGACTATGGAACTGGAGCTCAAGCCGCTTTTGCAATTTCATCCGCACTTTTTCAAAGAGAACGGACAGGAACAGGGCAAGAGATCGATGTTGCTATGGCGGATGCGGCTCTCATGCTAATGAGTTCGGGTGTAACTGAAACACTTGCCACCGGTGTATCTCCGAAAAGGTTTGGGAACAGCCACCCCGAACTACCATACTACTCTGCCTATAAATCTTCAGAAGGTTGGGTAATGCTCGGAGCTTACACTCTAAAACAAGCTTCCGACTTAATGAACGTACTAGGCTATTATGGCGAGGCGCTGGAAATTAAAAACCTAACGCGTAAAACTATTGGCTCCGTTTCAGAACAAAACCGAAGACTAATAAGTAAAAGAATTCAAGAAAATAGCGCGCAATATTGGGAAGACATTTTGAATGAGTCTCATGTCCCAGCAGCAAGAATTCGGCGCATTGATGAAACCTGTCACGAAAAGTTATTCAGAAATACAAAAAACCTTTTTCAAACGAGGCCCCCGAACAACTTCCTGTTGCTGCCTTTTCGTTTTCTCATGGTGGTCCAAGATTATCTGGACCCTCACCACAATTTGGAGAGCACACAGAAGAATTACTTTTAGATTTAGGCTTTTCTATGAACGAAATTTCGAACCTGCGCAAAAAAGGTGTTTGCCTTTAACCGTTAATAAGGACCTCCTTCAAGAACTCCATCTCCACTCATTTGAGCGTACAACAACCCTTCCCTTAAGCCTCTGTCAGCCACTGTTAACCTGTCCGTCGGCCACACTCTCATTAAGGCTTGCAAAATTGCTGCTCCTGACATTATTAAAACATGTCGATCTTTACCTATTCTTGGGTCTAAACGTCGACCCTCGGGCCCCATAGCCAAATAGCTTTGGATTACGTGGTCGATCTGATCAGAAGTCATTCGCAAGCCATCAACTTTATTTCTATCGTACCGACTCAGCTCCAGGTGTGAAGCCGCAACCGTAGTCACTGTGCCAGAAGTTCCTACGATTTGAAAACCTTCTCTTTTTAAATCAGCATCCCTATAGGGAGAAAAACTTGAGAGGTTTTCTTCAAAATGCCAACTCATCAGCGCAAATTTTGCCGAGTCATCTTTGACATCATTGAATTGATCCCTCAAAGTAGCGACCCCTAAAGGCACAGAAATCCAGTCAACTACTTTAGCCGAAGGAGTCGATTCATCTAATGACTCAAACCCCCTATGGAGCCTCATTATGGACCTTGGGCGCTCATGGGGAGCAACATCAGATAGATCGATCCATACTAACTCAGTTGAACCTCCACCGATATCTACCACCAAAAGTTGTTCCGTATAAATACTCACCAAAGGAGCACAAGATACTACGGCTAAACGCGCCTCCTCTTCGGGCTTAATAATTTCAAGAATTAAACCCGTTTCTCGTTCAACTAAACGAATAAAACTAGACGCGTTCTTTGCCCTGCGGCATGCCTCGGTAGCCACAAGTCTCATTCTCTTAACAGAGTGGTGCCTAAGCTTTTTCTGACAAATCTTTAAGGCCCCTATTGTCCGCGCCATCGATGCTTTGGACAGCTCACCAGAGGCCTCCAGTCCCACTCCTAAATTAACAGATTTGGAAAAGCTATCAATCACATGAAACTGACTACCTTTTGGTTGAGCCACAAGCATTCTGCAGGAGTTCGTTCCCAAATCCAAAGCAGCGTAGAAGTCTGCGGGATCTGGTTTGTTAAAACCAGAGTTAGAAGAACCGTCATGTTTACTAGGGAAGTTTATTACCCCAGAACTATTTTTAATTATAGAATGCATAGCAAGAAATTCCCCTTACCTCACATTAAACTTTCAAATTACTTCTCGCAACACCTACTTTGCGACAAATAAGCATTCTTAATTTAATACATCTTTTATAATTCGATTTTCTTTAACCCTAGAAAACAGTTAATGTTGTGTAGGTTTTAATCATAAGGCATGTTGCCTTATGAAAATTATATATACATACGTAATTAATAAAGTAATCTAGTACCCACATAAAGAACTAAGGATAAAAAAATGAGTAATGTTTTGGTTGTATTCTGGCGGGATATTCCCGCTCAAGTCATAGTCGGAAGCGGTCGAAAAGCATCCAAGGTTCAACTGTCAGAACGATTTGAACAAGCGATAGACAGGTGCGCTATGCGGATAGGCGCAAAAGGGTCAGATGCCTACTTATCAGAGTGGAGAAAAGAACATGTAGCC
>JAQBUS010000063.1 GCA_027623875.1 Pseudomonadota bacterium | reverse complement strand
TTTTATCCCTAAGGTTCTTCAAGAGACACTGGATAAAAAGTTTTATGATGAGTTAGTTCTGGTTAATGGCTCAGAAGGAATTGAGTGGTCACGGAAGCTGGCAACCAAAGAGGGTATTTTTACAGGAATTTCTGGAGGATCAAGTTTTGCAGTGGCCATAAAGATAGCTGAACGGGCTGAACCAGGTTCCAAAATACTGTGTATTTTGCCTGATACGGGCGAACGATATCTTACGACGCCACTGTTTGACGGCATAGGGGAAGAAATGTCAGAAGATGAGATTTCTCTATCTCTTTCAACCCCAGGCTACCAACTATGACAAGGAAACTTTAAAGTGCTATTGGGCATCATTTCTCTTAAATTCGTTCATTTTTTGTCTATTTTCTTAGCAGGGGGTATCGGAATAGGTGGTGCAGTAATTCAATCCACACATGCTAAAGCTTCTAAAATGCCGTCACCAGAAACTATATCTGCTATCAAGAAATTAGCTTTTATTGGATTGATTTCTATAATATTGCTTTGGCTTACAGGTATTGGGCTAGCTTATAGTATTTACGAAACTATGTGGATAGGGTTTTCATTTTACGTGAAATTAGTAGGTGCGGCAATGGTATTGGGAGCATCAATTTTTTCAAATCTATTACTTGCAAAGTCTGGAATAACAAAAATCCCTCCAAATGCTGCAATAATGAAAAAATTAGTAATGTTGGGAAGGTTAGGTCTTGTCTTGGTTCTTGCTGGAGTTTCTGTAGGATTAGGAAATTAAAGAGTTTCCTCTGTTTAACTTTGTTCCCACTGATAATTTGTTCCGTTTTTTGAAATTCGGCCCAGCGCAGGAAAGATAAGATGCCCGCCAGAAAACTCAAGTCGGTCAATAGATAGCATGTCTAACAGCTTAACTCGCGAGTTTTTTGCAAGCTCATAATCTTGATCAAATACAACTCCAATACTTGGGTTGTTTATTTGTAGATATTGTGCGTGAATGATGTCCGCAGCAATAATAAACTGACTGCCCGAAGATGAAACTCTAATACCAATATGTCCTGCAGTATGTCCCGGAAGGTTAATTGCAGAGAGCCCTGAACCAAGGTCAGCATCACTTTTACACAGATTTAGGCGATCTGAATACACATCTGAAAGTAGAATAGGAAGGTGTTTTTGATCAGGTTGATCTTTAAGATTTTCAGGGTTTTTCCAGAATGAGTATTCTTTTTCTGACATTGTGAGACTAGCATTCCTAAAAACCATTTTGCCGTCATCTGTTAACATTCCACCAATATGATCTGGGTGTAAATGTGTTGCGATTAGATCTGTAATGTCATCATTTTTTATATTTAATTCCTGAAGGGCTTTTCCAAGGTTTCCGGCAATCGAACCAAAAAGTTTACCTGCTCCAGCGTCAACTAAGATTTTCTTGTCCCCATTTTTGACCAGAAAAGCATTAAAATTGGTTTCAATTTGTGTTTTTCTGTTAAGCGATAGTAAATGTTTAATCTCGCTAGTATTTGTGTTTAAAAATGTATCGTGATCAAAATCTTTTTTGCCATCAGTTAAAATAAAAACTTCTAAATCACCAACTTGATGTCTAATTGAATACTTCATTTTATTCACTACGAGCCTTCCTAATCCAAAGTTTCAATTTCATAGCCATTTTTTTTCCAAGCTGTAAAACCACCTGCAATATGACAAACTGGTGCTAACCCCATCTCTGAAGCAGTTTTAGCGCTAAGTGCAGACCTCCAAGCACTTGCACAATAAAATACGTAAGTTTTATCTTGATTGAAGATTGCCTTATGGTAAGGGCTTTCTTGATCGATCCAAAACTCTAACATTCCTCTTGGGCAAGAGAATGCTCCAGGTATTTTCCCTTCACGCTGTAGCTCTCTAAAGTCTCGGAGGTCGATGAAGATGTGATCCTCGTTCTTTAGTAATGACTGACATTCCTCGACATTTAGGGTTTTTACAGTTTCATTTGCTTCATGAATAAGGGCTTTGTACCCTTTTACAATGTTTTGCACCACTTTATGTCCTAACAGGTTAGTTTTGTTGAGTTCTTTAAACTATTTGTTAGAATTGTAAAACTAGACATTTGGATGTAAAATCTTAAATGTTATAAAACAATACTTAAGTTAAGAATGGAGATAGCTTTGAGTTTTTTTGATTATAAAAAGGTTTTAGATAATGAAATCCTAGACTTCATAAGAGAGTGTGAAACATTTGAACAGAAGGGAGGTTCGAAACGATCGATTGCAGAAAGTAGGCTTGCGTATGATGCAATGTGTGCATCTTTCAACTCGGGCAGACCAAAAAGTGTAAGAGCAAAAGATCTCTTGGGAAATAAACTAAAGTTAAGACGATATTCAACGGATCTTTCCACAGGAAAGTCGCTATTGTTCATTCATGGTGGCGGGCATACTCTCGGCGGCCTTGATAGCCATGACGATATATGTGCCGATATATCATTTTTAACCAATTCAACAGTTTATGCGCTGGATTACCGATTGGGGCCTGAGCACGAGCATCCCTCAGCCTATAACGATTGCCTGGCTTGCCTTAAGTATGTTGAAGAAGAAGAAAAAACTAAGATCTTATTAGTCGGTGATAGTGCTGGTGGTAATTTAGTAGCTGCTATTGCGGATAGCGATCAGGTCAATCAAAAAAACCTTATTGGCCAAATTTTAATATACCCTAGTCTTGGAAATTTAAATCTAGCTGGAACTCCCGTAACACATGTTAATGCCCCATTACTAAGTTTTAAAGATATAGAATCTATGTATGATAATTATTTCAAAAACACACTTTGTCTAAAAGATAAAACCGCAAGGCCAATTATTTCTGATACCTTAGGGCGTTTACCAAAAACGTTTGTGTTTTCTGCCGAATTTGATCCTCTTTACGACGATGGTAAAAATTATTGTGAATTAGTGAACGAGCAGGGAGGCGAGGCCACTTTTTTTAAGAGTGCTGGGCTGGTTCACATGCATTTGCGAGCTCGTCATAGATCAACCAAAGCAAAAACTGAATTTATTAAGATAGTTAAAGTTATAAATAAACTGTTTGAGTAATATTAAGGGTCCACTTTAACATCGGTCACTACTGGACGTGTAGGCTGTTTAATAGATAAACCCTCAGAACCAGACCTGTCGATACATCTCCCAGACGATACCCCCCCCGTCTGTTCGCCGTTTACTGCCTAAATAGCAGTTTTGAGCTTACGTATCATACTTTGAACCTTCTTCGTTTAATATGGATTTAAGTTCCTCTAGGTGACGATAATCTTGATCGTAATAACCATCTAGTTGAGAAGCTATGCTCTCTGCGATTTCGTCAGAAATCACCCTGAGTGGTAAGCCAGTTTGCAATGCCCGAATGTAAGTCGCACAAGCTTTTTCAAAATAATACATGCGATTAAATGTGTCGGCAATTGTCTTACCTATAACCATGATGCCATGACTTCCCATAACCATTATTTTTTTCTTTGGATCGCTCAAAAGAGAGGCGCATCTGCTCCCTTCTTCTTCGAAGGCAAGGCCACCATAGTCCTCATCAATGACGTATCTGTTGAAAAAGGTAGCTGAATTTTGATCGATTGGAGGTAGTCGTGAATCAACCATTGAGGCTAAAACCGTGGCGTACGACGAGTGGACATGCATAGCACACCGAGCGTGTGGGCACATCCTGTGAACCGCGCCATGCAACCCCCACGCCGTAGCATCTGGTGCATTTGGCCCCTCCATTGTCGTAGGGTCTTCTGCATCCACGATTATAAGATCTGAAGCCTTAATTCGTGCAAAATGCATTTGATCCGGGTTCATTAAGAACTGTGTCCCTTTTTCATTAACAGCAAAACTGAAGTGGTTAGCGACACCTTCATGCATGTCCAACCTGGCCGTCCACCTAAACGACGCCGCTAAATCAACACGTTCACCCCAGAAATCCAAATTAGATCCAGCGTCCATATTATTTGACTGTAACATACTATTCTCCATGTGAAGTAACATTGCTGAGTATCAAAGTTTATTTTGGCTTACTATTCAAGACTAGTATTGACATAAATAAAAAGAGGATTGGATATTTTTCTCTTCATAAAGCTTTTGAGCTGTTTGCTTAAGCGGTCAAAAAATATAAGATATTTATGTAGTTTAATCTATGCATTAATAATGAATAATCCATAGATTAAAAAATTTACTTTAAATTAAAAAGTTTTTTTATGGTATTTTTTTTAAATTCACTGTAGTTTGAAAGAGTAGTCTGATTTTTTTGATGTCGTATAACTCGAGAGATTGGAACAAAAATAATTGTTAACCTGGGAGATAAATGAATGAAAGATAAGTTTATTGAATTACAAAAAACTAAGCTAATAGAAGGAAGAATAGGCAGACGCCAATTCGTTATGTCTGCAATAGCTGCGGGTGTGGCTTTACCAACAGCTTTAAGTTTTGCTGATGCAGCTATTGCTGCCACACCAAACAAGGGCGGCCTTTTTAGAATGGGTATCGCCCACGGTTCGACTACTGACACGCTGGATTCAGCAACATCTGAGAACCAGTTCACACTTATTAATGGTTATACCTTTGGAAACCATTTGACAGAAGTTGGAAGTGATGGACAGTTAACTGGAGAATTGGCTGAAAGTTATGAGTCGACTGATGCTCAAACATGGGTGTTTAACCTTAGGCAAGGTGTAGAATTCCATAACGGTAAAACTATGACATCTGAAGATGTAGTTGCTTCATTTAACCATCATATGGGAGAAGATTCCACATCTGCTGCTAAGGGTCTCTTAACAGCGGTAACATCAGTTACAGCTGATGGAAAAAACCGGGTTGTATTTGAATTGGAAAGTGCAAATGCGGATTTCCCATTCATTGTAAGTGATTACCATATTTCCATACGCCCTGCCGGTGATATGACGTCAGGTGTAGGCACAGGGGGCTATATGGTTCAGTCATTCGAGCCTGGCGTGAAATCTGTCCTGAAGCGCAACCCAAATTATTGGAAAGAAGGAAAAGCGCATTTTGATGAAGTTCAATTGTTATCTATTATTGATCCAACAGCACGTCAGACAGCTCTCATGAACGGCGATATCGATTCTATGGACCGAGTTGATTTGAAAACAATTAACTTATTCAAGCGTAACCCAAATATAAATATCATGGAAGCTACAGGCACGGCTCATTATACGTTTCCAATGCGCTTGAGCGTAGCCCCTTTCGATAATTATGACCTCAGAATGGCCTTAAAACATTCGATCAAACGTCAAGAACTTGTTGATAAAGTTTTACTTGGTTATGGCGTCGTAGGTAATGATCATCCAATTTCTACTGCTAATATGTATCACAATTCGGATATGCCGCAGCGTGAGTTTGATGCTGATAAAGCCGCGTATCACTATAAAAAATCAGGTCATTCTGGTTCAATTCCATTGTCAGCGTCAGATGCTGCATTCGCGGGAGCAGTTGATGCTGCTCAATTAATCGCGAACTCAGCGTCCCAAGCTGGCATTGAAATTGAAGTTATTCGTGAGCCACGTGATGGTTACTGGTCCAATGTATGGAATAATGATGCAAAGGGTTGGGCTGCCTGTTATTGGGGTGGACGTCCTACTGAAGATTGGATGTTCTCTGCGGCATATACTAATGACACAAAGTGGAATGATACGGCATGGGTAGGAACAGACGCTTCTAAAAAGTTCAATGCGTTGGTCATAGAAGCACGGGCTGAGCTTGATCAGACAAAACGTCGAGAGCTTTACTATGAGTGTCAGAACCTTATTAGTGACGATGGTGGATCAATTGTTCCGATGTTTAACAGTTATGTTAGTGCTAACAGTAAAGCGATTGCTCATAACGAGATCGCGGCTAACTGGGATAGTGATGGCGCTAAATGTGTTGAGCGTTGGTGGTTCGCTTAAGCTAAAAACTTTTTACTTAGGCCAGAAGTTTCTGGCCTAGGTATTTTTCTTAGGAATATGAGTATTGCATCCTGTAATTAAAACAGTCCTTGGACGTCTCGCTATGGGTGTAGTGACACTCTTTGCCGTCTCCTTGATAATTTTTTCATCAATGGAACTATTGCCGGGTGATTTCGGGCAGGCTATTCTAGGACAGGCCGCGCTCCCAGAAACTGTCGCCGCCTTCAGGCGTGAACTTGGGTTGGATCAGCCCGCAATTGTAAGATACGGGCAATGGGTTGCAGCAGTACTTCAAGGCGATTTGGGAACTTCTTTTTCTGGCAGGAATGCGTCGGGTGTCGACAGGTCTAGGGAAGTAGTGGACTTGGTTTTACCCCGACTACGTAACACATTATTTTTAGCCTCAATTGCAGCACTGATTGCAGTGCCATTGTCTCTTTTGCTGGGAGTCACAACTGCTCTCTATCGTAATACTTTTTATGATCGGTCGGTCAACATGGCAACTTTAACCACAATTTCCCTCCCAGAGTTTTTTGTTGCTTATCTTTTAATACTTTTCCTCGCTTCACTATATCCTGTTTTCCCTTCTCTTGCTAATGTTGACGCTGATACGCAGTTTGGTGAACGACTTTATAGAGCGGCATTGCCAGCCCTAACTTTAACATTAGTAATTGTTGCTCATATGATGCGTATGACTAGAGCAGCACTAATACAT
>JAQBUS010000062.1 GCA_027623875.1 Pseudomonadota bacterium | reverse complement strand
AGTTTAATCAGACTTTGAACAAAACCTGTGACCATGCGTAAAGAGAGTCTAAATAAAGATTTGATCATTAAACAGCATTGAATAGCCGTATCGGAGTAAGTTTGATTTCGACCTTGCTTGTTTTGTGGTTGTGCATACCACTGAGTGTTTGGATCAAACCAAATGGAAATGTTGCCCCCGATTAATGAGAGCGCGATTATAGGAAGACCAGTTGGTTGTACGATAAGTTTTAGGAGTAGGTTTATTCATTTTGAAATTATAGGACTGAATAAACCTTATAGGCTAGGTTTGTGCAACAAAGCCGTTCGACAACGCGATTGTATTGGGCTGCCTTATTTTGTTTATTGACAGCCTTACGAAGAATGACAAGCGAATGAACCTCAAATAATTAGGTTTATGTTTACTTAAAATGTAAAGTGATTTAGAGGGCGTTAACAATACTGCGAATAATAGCTGGATCTAGTTCTGTACCGTCATCCATAGCCCATCGAACAAAACTACTGCCTTCCAATAAACTTAAAATCTGAAAAGCTTTTTGGTGTGTGTCACCTTTAGAAGATAATTCACTGCATGCAACTCCTTCATCAATAATTTTTTTAATCCACTTTAATTGGATCTCAAAATATTGGCGAGTCAGCACTTGTAACTTATCTGGTAATGCGGCCATTTCAGCTGCAAGCGCACCACATAAGGGCAGCATTCCATCTGACATTGCTGCTCTAAAAAGAGAAGCGAATGCGCATAGACGGCCAAAGGCATTCGGAAAATCTTGCTCTATTCTCTCGAAGTCTAGAATAGACTGCTGTATATATGACTCGATAATGACTGCACCAAGATCTTCTTTTTTTGGAAAATGGTGATGAATACTCGCTTTTTTGATTCCGACCACTTTTTCCAAATCAGCATAACTAAATGCAGCATAGCCTTTAGACCGTAACATATACTCAGCCGATTTAATTAATGATGCTCTGGTATCAATAGACATAATGGCTTTTACCTGTACGAAAATATGAGGGGGAGCATACTATGATATCACTGATAGTAAAGAAACCTCAGCTAGTACGTATGCTCCCTTATTACTTTACTTTTGAACGACTACAAGCTTAGGTTTCATGCGAATTGCACGTGATAAATTCGCAAAATTCGGAGATGTTTGAATCACTGCATTGTGAATCTCTTCTAGCTGCTCAGGCGTAGCATCCGCATCAATAAAAACGCTATATTCTATTTCATCATATCCTGGGTTAACTGTTTCATCTAGACCGAGAAAACCACGTAAATCAAGTTCACCAGTCGTGTTGATTTCTAATTTATTAACAGTGATTCCTTTTGATGCCGCAATTGCAACATATCCAACAGTCATACAAGCATTAAGAGCTGCCATTAACAGTTCTTGTGGATTCGGTGCTGTATCAGTTCCTAATATATCAGTTGGTTCATCTGCGGCAATATGGAAATTACGCTCGTATGTTTTTCCACAAAGTTCATAGGACTTAATCGTTGAAACAGAACGTGTTTGACCTGCCCAGCGAGTTTCTACATTAAAGCTAGCTTTTGATGTATTAGGGTTTTGGCTAACGCCCTCCGCAAACTGTTGGAAAGCATCTACATCAATACCGTTGATTGTATTTTTCATATGAAAATATCTCTATATTTGAATTTAGATAACTTGGGTAAATGAATAACCCAAGTGAGTACAGTTGTATAAAAATCAAGCCCTATGATTTATAACTCGTCATAAGCGTCTAAGGTTCTTGCCGAGTAGACATAGGCTGCTCCAGCATTTAAAGCAATTGCAGTTCCCAATGCAGCAGCGACTTCTTCTTTTGTTGCCCCAGCTTTTTTTGCAGCAGCAGCATGAGCCGTTAAACAACCATCACAGCGAGTCGTTACTGCGACTGCTAAAGAAATCAATTCATGTGTTTTTGCATCCAATACTTTGTTTTCTCGTGTCGCAACTTCTAAGTTGTGAAACGCATTAGCGACAGGTTTATTTGTTTTTGCAAAGTTACCTACGCTTTTAACAAGTGCAGATAATTTGTTAGTCCATTCACCATTCATTTTCAGTACCTCTACAATTTTTAAGCGTTATTTACCAAGTTTTCGTGATGCCATGACACCACCATCTACATCCCAAATTGAACCAGTCACCCAAGATGTTTTATCCGAAAGGAGAAATACAATAGTTTCTGCGACATCACGTGGAGTTCCATTTCTTCCTAATGGATGAAAACTATTGAAATCCTGCAAAGCACTATCTAGTTGATCACTAGGGATAAATCGTTCAAAAATACGAGTTTCTACCATGCCAGGGCTCACAGCGTTTACTCGAATGCCATGTTCAGCAAGTTCTGCTGCAACATGCCGAGTCATAGCCTCTAATCCCATTTTTGCCATTGAATAAGCCGATGCCGTAACAGTTTCAATAGCCTGACGTGCAGCAACGGCAGTTACATTTACAATCGATCCAGTTTTATTCTGCGCAACTATTGATGCTGCAACTTGTTGAGTAATAAAGAAGAAAGCGCGATTCAAATCGAGGAAATTGTTATAGTCACTCAATGAGTGGTCTAGGAAACTTTTAGGGTAAAAAATTCCAGCTGAGTTAACTAATAAGTTAATGTCTTTATGTTCACTATTTAATTTGCTAATTAGATTTTGAACGCTATCAAAATTTGATAAATCAGCTGTTAGTGCAAAAACTTGATCTTCACTTGTTATAGCAACTAATTGTTTACGCGCTGCTTCGGCTTTATCTGCACGATTCCCGACGATGACGACTGTACCGCCTTGTTCAGCGACTTTCTGTGCTGTTTCTAAACCAATGCCACTCGTACCACCAATGACAAGAAGTTTCTGACCTTTAAATTGTTGTTCACTCATGGAAAACCTCAATAATTGATTATTTAATTCAATCTACCTACTAGTTGGTTTGTAGATTATATAGACTAATTCCAAATGTCAAGCACCACTTGAAATTAATCTGAATAAATCATTCGGGATGGCTGTTGGAATTTGTTAGACAAAGTGAGCCTATTGTTTCTTGATCAATATCTTCAAAACCGTTTGAATCTAATTTCATTAGCTCTTCTAACGCGTTTTGATAATCCGTTAAGGGCTTTACGCCTACGATACGTTGAATTAATTGTCCATCTTTAAACATGAGTACAGAAGGTAAACCCCATATTTCATAACGATTTGCTAAAACTGGTGATTGATCAACATTGACCACTCCAACAGTTACATTACTCTCTATATGTTCTGCAAATTCATTAAATAAATTTTCACTACTATGGCAAGGCGGGCACCAAGGTGCGTGAAAACGTACCACAGCCAAACCTTCTTTCCATCCAATGTTGTGGAAGTTATCTTCATTAAAGGGAAGTAATTTACGCATTTTAGGGTTTCCTTTTTTCGCTGATAGATATCGAACACTAAATAAGTTAAATAATATTTAATCGATTTTGAGTATGAATAAGTAAAACTCAGGAATAAAATATTAAAAATACTATTGCCTACCTATTAGTTGGTTGATATAGTGTCACTATCTTATCTGTTGCGCAATAGGGATAACAAAATACGAATTTTTCTATCTTTTAGAAACAGGTTATCGACCTGTGTCATTCATTGTCAGATTGATGAGTGTGGTCAAAGAAATTGCTTAAATTATTTGTAAATCTTTCTTGAGGTATATGATGAATAAATTATTCACTCCCCATAATTTGGCGGATATTCAATTAAAAAACCGTGTAGTAATGGCACCAATGACCCGTACTCGGACATTAAATGATGTGGCAGATGAGCTAGTTGCACTTTATTACTCTCAACGAGCTTCAGCGGGTCTAATCATTACTGAGGGTTTACCTGTATCAGAAGAAGGGCGTGGTTATTTATATACCCCAGGTTTATATAATGAAGCGCAAATGCATGGATGGCGCAAAGTTACAGATGCAGTGCATGCAAAAGGTGGACGTATTTTTGCTCAACTTTGGCATGTGGGACGAATGTCACATGTTTCAGTGCTACCTGAAAATCAAGCACCAGTATCATCTGGAACTATTCCAGCAACTAACACTACAGTATTTGCGTATTCTGATTCTGGAGAACCTAGTGCGGTTACACCAAGCATTCCTAGAGCACTAGAAACTGAAGAAGTTAAACGTGTCACTAAAGATTTTGTTAAATCTGCACGTCTGGCTATAGAGGCTGGTTTTGATGGCGTAGAAATTATGGCCGCAAATGGATTTATCTTTGATCAGTTCCTCAGTACTGAATTAAATAACCGTACCGATGAATATGGTGGCTCTGTTGAAAATCGCCAACGTTTCCTTTTTGAAACGATCGATGCTATCTCGCAAGAAATTGGTAATGATAAAGTTGCTGTACGTCTTTCACCATTTGGACGTATTTATGACCTTGCAGCTTATGAAGGGGAAGCTGACACGTGGAAAAATATTGCATTGGCTCTTGGGCAACGTGAATTAGCATACGTTCATTTGTACTATCAACCTACTTATGAAACAGCACCTATTGAAGCTGAGAGTTTTAAAACTTTATTCCGTAAAGTTTTTCAGGGCACGATTATTGCCGCAGGAGGTTTTAATCGACAAAGTGCCGAAGCTGCCTTGGAAAAAGGTGACGTTGATTTAATTGCTTTCGGTGTTCCGTATATTGCTAACCCAGATTTAGTAGAGCGGATGCAGAATAATTGGCCTTTGGCAGAAAGTGATCGCACAACGTATTACGGTGTGAGTGGTTCTCCAGAAAAAGGATATACAGATTATCCGAATTATGAAGTGAAGTAAGCAGATGATTGCCTAGCCATTTTTATGGCTAGGCTTAAAAGATCTTTGCTCATACAACATCTAATCAAGATTACTGAGGTATTTATGAAAACACTACTCCCACAAATAACCATTGATGTGTGGTCCGATTTTATCTGTCCGTGGTGCTGGATTGCTAAAAAAAGATTTGAAAAAGGATTAGATGCTTTTGAACACAAGGATCATGTGATCGTTCGATATCATAGCTACCGCCTTGCTAATAAGTATGTGCCTGAACCATTTAAAGCAGCATTGTATAAAAAGTTTGGAGGAAAAAATGGTGCAGAAGCGATGATGAGCCAAGTAAAGAGTGCAGGTGAGTCGGAAGGACTAATCTATAACTTTGATACTATGCTTTTTGGCGATACTTTAGATGCACATGCCGTAGTAAAGCTAGCACAGCAAAAAGGTTTAGGTGAGATACTTGCTGAAAAGTTATTCATGGCAAGTGTAACAGAAGGTCGGTCTATATTTGATCGTAAGGAGTTGGTTGAACTTGCTACTGAAATAGGCTTATCCCGTGAGGAAACGGAAAGTGTCTTTAGCAATGATTTGTTTAAACAAGGTGTTCTACAAGATGAAGCAAACGCACATGCAATAGGTGCTAGTGGCGTTCCACTTTTTGTTATAAACAATAAATATTCAATCAGTGGTGCTCAATCTGTAGAAACCTTTCTAAGTGTTTTAGAGCAGGTATGGACAGAAAAGCAGAGCGAAATAACGGCTACTGAAGGTCAAAGCTGCGGTATTGATGGTTGTAGCATTTAGTTTTTATAATTAATAAGCGTTGATAGGAATGTAATTGAGTTATCTACCATCAACGCATTTTTACTTAATTATCAAATGAAGTTAAAGATGATCAACTGTTTGACTAAATCCTTGCTAGTATTTAGATGAAAATTTAATTTAATGAATGGTTTATACTAATTCTTTGTTTAATAAATTTTTTAATTGATGTTAACGTTATGCCGAATCGGCTTTTGAGTCTGTGAGTTTATTTTGCTTGGAATTACTGATCTAACAACTTTTATTATTGGCACGACTTTAATTGTATTATTACCTGGGCCAAACTCACTTTATGTCATGTCTATTGCATCACGTTACGGTATTAAAACTGGTTATTTAGCAGCCTTTGGGGTTTTTAGTGGTGATTTAATTTTAATTATTCTTACCATTTTAGGTGCAGCGTCGTTATTGCATGCTTTTCCGTGGTTATTTACTGTTTTAAAGCTTATAGGAGCGCTATATTTAGGTTACCTTGGCGTAAAACTCTTGATTGCTGCTTATCGAACTTGGCATCCACAACCTCAAATTTCTAAATTGATAGCCAATCAATCTACTAAAAATGAAAGTATCAAGCCATATCAAACGGCCTTGTTAATTAGCCTAATTAATCCAAAAGCAATTTTATTTTACTTATCCTTTTTTCTACAATTTGTGGATCCAAATTATCCTTATCCATCACTCAGTTTCACTATTCTTGCGATTGTCTTACAAATCATAAGTATGAGCTATTTATCTCTATTAATTTTTTCAGGTGTAAAATTAGCCAGCTACTTTAATCATCGTTATAAAATTACTGCAATCAGTGTGGCATCTATTGGTTTGTTATTTTGTGGATTTGGAGTAAAACTTGCAACTACAGGTCTCTAAAAATGTGCCGTATTACTTTGGTATGATTTTTAGTGATTGGCTTTAAATATTTTAAGCTATATTGTACTTGTACAGGGCTTTGTTGCACAAAGATTTGAAATGCAAAGCGCCCCTAATTGAGCTAAATTTAAGGCGTAACTTGGGTAAGTGGTCGACCTAATTCCGTAAATCTGTTAAGGACTGCTACACGTG
>JAQBUS010000061.1 GCA_027623875.1 Pseudomonadota bacterium | reverse complement strand
GTTATTGAAAGTCTTTAGGCACGCATAGAAATGAAGAGGGGTCCTGATCTCTAATGTTGAAGACAGCCCGTTAACACTTAAATTAGAGTTAAGTAATTTCTTTAATAAAATTATTAACTTCAGAAAAAAATTCCAAATATTCGGGGGTCCCTGATAACAAAACGTGGTTATTACCTTTAAGGGTTTTAAAATATGCGTTTGGTATTGCTGACGCCATTCGTCTACCTTCTTTCAATGGATTAACCTGATCCCCTTCGCAGTGTAGCACCAGTGTTGGAACGGATATGAGTTTTGCATATTCCGTAACATCAACATTTCCATTCATGTTATGAATTCTTACGGCATTAGATGAATTTGTACTAACGCGCTGTAACTCATCAAAGCTATTAATTTCTTCTTTTAGTCCGTCAGGAATAAATGAATTTGTGAAAAAATTTCTATAGATTTGAGAGTTAGATCCCCAACCCGCCTCGATCATTTTCACACCAATTTCATGTTGGTTTTTATCCGCCTCCGAATTTCTTTTCGTTCGTCCTAAAATGTAGCCTCCAAATAAAATTAGAAACTTTACCTGTTCTGGGTTTTCTACAGCATATCGAATAGCAAATGCGCACCCCTGTGATAGACCATAAATTCCAAATTTTTTAATATTTGAAGCATTCACAACTGACTTCATATCTTCAATCATGGCGTCTTCCGAGATTTCAGGTGGGTCCCAATCTGAAAGGCCGGTTCCGCGTTGATCAAATCGGATGAGTTGATATTGCTCAGAAAATGATTTTAATAATGGAGCCCAAAGTGGACTTCTAATCTCGTATTCAATGTGGTTCAGCCAGTTGGGAGCCTTTAAGATTGGAATGCCCTTCCCAATACTGGAATAAGCGATTTGAACGTCATTATTTGACATGCAGAATTTGATGTTTTGATGAATACCATTGTCCAATTCTTCTGCAGCGGGGGCGTCGAGATTAAGTTCTGACTGAAACACTCGCAGCGGGTTTTTGATATTTTTAACTTTATGTAACCCGATATCTTTAAAATGAAATTCCTCGTAATTCTCTAAAACGTCGCGCAATGCACTCGAAACGCATATTCCACCAGGAATACAAATGCCCTCAATTCTAGCTGAGATATTCACTACATTACCAAAAACGTCCTCATCAGTTTTTAAGACGTCGCCAACATTTAAACCAATTCGGTACTTAATTTTTAATTCTTCTTCAAAAGGGGTCTCCATAAGCGGTATCTCTTTTTGAATTTTCAATGCACAGTTCATGGCTGATTGGGCCACATTAAATATGGCGAGGAAACCATCACCGGTGTTTTTTATTAGAGTGCCATTAAATTCCTTGATTGTTGGATATATAAAATCCTTGCTGTAAGCTAGTTGTCTATCTACAACTTTGAATTCATCCAATTGAGAAAGACGGCTATATCCAAATATATCGGCTATCATTACGATCAGTAATTGTTTTTCCATAACAAGATTCATGCCTTTGTTTCTAATTCTCAGTTACGAGTGTAATCTTGATTGTATCAATTGAATAGAAATATTTTTCAGATATCTTAGTAAACTAATAGCTGAGCGCAAAAGCTTATCGAAGTTTTAAGTCGTTAGTATTTAACTTAAAATAAGAAGGTGAGTGTCAATGTTGCAAGTAAATAAAAAGAGTGCTTGGCCTCAACCTTCCAAAACCAGACTTACGTATGGAGTTTTTCAATTCACTAACATAATTCGTTAGAGTATCTACGAATTTATCTACTGGATCATCCATGTTATCGGAGGTTTTCTAAGCCAAAAATTGATTGTTGGATTGATTCAGTTAAGGTTTTAGTGGTGTAATTGAATATGGAGAAATTTCTTCAACTAATGGCTCGTTCATTTTTTGGAAGTCAGGGTCTGCCATCATGGCCCCCATTCCAGCCATATCAACATCAAAAATAGTTACAAGAGCAGTGGATTCATTTGCCTTGGCCACTAATGTTTTATTTTCGTTACAAATCTTTGAACGAACATCTACGTGATTTACGAACGTTTGGTGCCATTCTTCGTATGACGATTTTAATTTAATGATTAATTGGAGATCCATTGTGTGCATCCTTAAGAAGGTGTTTTTTAAAATTTGATATAATAAAATTTATGTTAATTTTATATTTGACAGTTTTTGGCCAGATAGCAAGCATTCATACTCATTATTTACATGCCTAAAACTCCAGCCGGCTAGGGTATTATATGTTTTTGATAGATTTTGATAGATATAGGAAAAATATGTAAGGCTCCTTGGCAGGGGGCGGATTACATCAGTTACCCACACGAATTTTCGGTTAAATTTTTTAAGATTACTTTAAGGTATTATGTGTTAAGGTATTTGTATGACAGCAGTCTAAAACCGCCATGGAGGTGTTACAAACAATGGAACAACTTAGTGAATATATCGTAGCAATAGTAATTATTCTTGTATTTATAGCTTTATATCTTTCACCGGAGGAGAAAGAGGAAAAAACTACCAAGGAGAAAAAATCTACTTGGTAACGATAGGTGACCTTAATTAGATAACGGGGTCACTAATCGGTTTTCTTGCATTTTAGTATAATTTCCGTAAAATATTGCTGATAATATATTAAATGTGAATTTTAAGAGAAATAGCAATTAAGGAAGGATATTTAAATGAATAACCATACTGGTGGATGCCTTTGTGGGGCAGTTAGATTTGAGCTAAATGAAGACCCTGAATTTGCATATGCCTGCCACTGTAGGTTTTGTCAGCGAGCGACTGGTACTGCATTTCGATCTGGATTGCGTTGCAAAAAGAGTTCAGTAAAATTCAATGACGGCGATGTGAAATCCTATATTTATACAAGCCCGGAACATGGCAGAGCTCTTAAAACAAGTTTTTGTCCAACTTGTGCAACTACTGTGACAGTAACCATTGAACGTTTTCCAGACGTGCAAGTTATTATGCTGGGTACTCTTGATAACCCATCAAAAATCGAAATTAAGACGCATATGTTTACTGATGAAGGATTGCACTGGTTAGCATTTAACGATGTTGACAACGTTTATTCTAAACACCGAATAAACTTGGATGGATCGCCTGCAACACCAATAATTAGGGCTACCAATTAGACGGGATTAATTCATTTTTAGCCTGTATCGTTCTTAGTTATGAGACAAGAAACATTGTTTTATAATTAGTTGGATCCACCTTTGTTTTTGCCATAGCTTTTACCGTGTTAAGTCAAACTTTTTTAGGTGTGGCAGGTATAAAATATTTTGATAAATCCTAGTTATTTGGTTTCATGCGTTTGATAACAAGATATCCATCGAGTAAGTTTCTATTTCCTGAAGCTAGGAGTAACCTCAAGTTACCCTAAGTAACCTAAAGTTCTCCTATTCTTATTCTTTTAGGTTCTCTAAGTCACCTCTAGTGGACAACCTAATAAAATAACCTTATTTTGATAGTCGTTCTATCACTTTGGAAGAATAACAGCATCAATCACATGAATGACGCCATTTGACGTTTCAATGTCAGCGGTAACCACATTGGCTCCATTAACTGTTACGCCTCCTGTGGTCATGATATGAATTTGGCCACCTTGGACTGTTGTCGCCATCATGTTGTTGCTCAAATCGCCACTCATAACTTTTCCTGATACGACGTGGTAAGTGAGAATTGATATCAGCTTATCTTTGTTTTCAGGCAGCAATAGAGTTTGGACTGTGCCCTCTGGCAATGCAGCAAACGCCTCGTCTGTAGGTGCAAATACCGTGAACGGGCCTTCGCCCTTTAGCGTATCGACAAGACCAGCAGCCTGTACGGCAGCGACCAATGTGGCGAAAGAGCCAGCACCGATAGCGGTGTCTACGATGTCCTTCTGGTGGGCGCCTGCAAATGCGATAGAAGCTGATGCAATCGTGGCTGCGGACGTTAAGGCAAGAAAATTACGACGTAACATAGTGTATCCTTACTTATTAAAATTAAGCAACTTATTGTTGCTAGAATCTCATACGGGTAGATTCAGGATGTAGTTCAATATTTTTTTACACAAACCGTGCGACAAAAGGGCACCTAGGAACTAATGGCAGTTCTTAATACGTCATTCTTACAGGACAACCTTAAGTTTAACTATGTAGTTATTTTGGACAGGCTTCTGTTGCCAAAAAATTAGCGTCAATTATATAAGGCGCTAGCGTTTTGAAATCGCCATTCTCCATACAATCTCCTATCAATCTCCACTAAAGAGTGGTTTTGGTTTGGTAACTGTTTTTTCAAATGGTGGCAACAGTCTCCGCGTTGTTGGATTCTGTTACCAAGTGTATCGTAACTTATTGTTTTAGAACGATTTATGGCCCCCTTGAGTTACCAAAGGAGCCATTGATTTTATGGTGTGTAGGGTTGAAATCCCTACTTAGTTATAGGGCAACCTATCTTCTTTTGTCTCCTCTGCCCAGTTTGCTGAGCAAGGTCATATCTGGAACAACCGTAAGTCGAGGCTGTCCTTCGTTGGTATTATATTGATACAGCTTATGTGCCGCTTCAGCCATACGGTCAGGTATAAAGTGTGAGTACCTTTGCGTAGTCTTTATTTCGCCATGGCCCATCCATTCTTGTACGGTTCTTAGGTCGACACCGCAGGTTACCAATCGGGTACAGCAAGGGTGTCTGTAAGTGTGTGTGCAAAAATACTTTCGATTGATAGCCTTGGTTACTGGATCGTTCTTTGGTGGTATGTTCAGAACCTCGGGTAATTTTATAATGGCTCTGTCATAGTAGCGTACTTGGATTTGAAAGACCTTCTGAGTGTCGTAGTTTTTAACGGCGCTTTTTTTGTATGTGTTAACGAGTGCTTTTCAAAACACTATGTTACCACACACTAATGGATCCATAGGCGCTGACGTCTGCTGCCTTTCGCTGCGTCGCATGATTTCCTAGGAGCTGATCGGACCAGCGGACAATAAGGGCGGAAACGATCAAATCACTCTATTTCCTGTAACCGTTTTTCGAGTTTTTCGAGTTTGTTGAGCGCACCCGACAGGGTTGCTTTCAGCTGTGATATCTCGCCCAGAGCGTCATTCACGCCTGTGGGGCGCGCATAGGTGTCCGCGACGTGGCTGGTCCCGCTGCTTTCGCCGCTAATCAGCCAGACAATGGATACGTTCAGCAAACCTGCCAGCATCTGTATACGGTTCGAGCGCGGCTCGTCGGCATCGCTTTCCCAATCCTCGACCGTACGCGCATCGACACCTAGCTTCTCGGACAGACCTTCCACGGTCAGGCCTTTAGCCTCGCGCGCGGCTGCAAGCCGGTCGCCGAACGTGGCAACGGTTTCGTTGAAATGGTCGTTTTTATCAATTCTCGTGGTGGACATGAGGCGTTCCCTAAATGCTCTGTATTGATGCTGAACAGTCTACCTAGACTACCTAGACTACTTAGCCCAAAAATTCAAATTTGCCAAGCTTCATGCCCGGAAGCCGTCGCTGATAATGTTCGCACCTCTGAATTTAAAACGAAAACAATAGAGGAAACAATTAAAGGCAAAGCAAGCGACCACCCAAATGTGAGGGCAGGTAGTTGGTTTCTCGATATCCCTTATTTATATGACGCGAACGTAATGGGAACAATACGCTTCTCTGTTGCCATACCCCCCGCCACCCCTTATTTATATAGCTCAGTGCAGTTAAGTGTGGAGATTTGGAGGGAGATTTACCACATGTGGTATGGACTGGCTTTCGGATGGCATGGGGGGAATTTTCCGAGGTATGTATATCATATACCCCCACAGATTTTTTCTTCTAAATTATTTATCCTCGGAATCTTCAGGTTTATCGAAGAGTTCTGTAAGGTCCGCTAAACTCGGACCTTTCCATAATAACTTCCTGACATATTTAGCAACCAACAGCATGTAGGCTATTAACAAGACCCCCCATATCAAACCCGCTAAACCCGGCCCCAGTAGCTGCGCAAGTCCAAGAGAAAGTCCTGCTTCTCTAAAAATTGTAATGAATATAACAAAGGCAATAGCTGCTATTCCCAAACCTAATAAGTTTTTTAATAAAATCATTTCATTCCACTCTTTAATGCTTGATTAAGTATATCCTAACTTTTTTTTGAAATCACATCTTTATAAGTTAGTGATATTATCCTTATAATTATAGTTATCAACCATCCAGAACCAGTTTGAAAGCTTCTCTCCAAACTAAAGAATATGCCTCCCCCTACATCACTGAAGAACGCCTTGAGCATTTTGAGAAAGCCCACTTCAAAAGAATAGACTAGCAGAGCTAATACCCACCCCATCAGAGCCATAGTCACGAAAGAAAAGATAAAACAAAACAAAACACTACTAAAAACGTTATCCTTAGAGACCCAAAATATTTTGGGCACAAACCAACCGGTTATTGTCATTAATAAGAAGAACCAAATAAAATTAGAAATCCATACTTCCATTTCATTTCTCCCTATGTGTCTTCTTAACTAGAGAAGTAATATTTAAATACGTCAAGTAAATCATCGTGTTTCTGCTCTTCATCAGATTTTTTCGACTAAATCTTTGGACGTGTCCCTATGAGGTCACAACCGTGAACTAGGAGTAACCTTTAGTAACCTAAAGTAACCTTAAGTAACCTTAAGTTCTCAATCTTTTAACATTACTTTAAGGTATTATGTGC
>JAQBUS010000060.1 GCA_027623875.1 Pseudomonadota bacterium | reverse complement strand
ACTTCAAAAGAAATTTACAGCTGGGTTGATGCTCTATCTAGAAAACTTGGCGCCAACCAAGAGGATCAAGTGCCATTTGAAAAATATGCCCACGCCGCAAAAAATCTTCTAAAGCCATCATCTGGTGCCCGAGCTATCGCTTCTGGTGCAAAACAAATAGAACGGGTTGATCAACTAGTAAAACTGATTGGTCAAGAACTAGGAATAGAAAATAACTTAGTAGAGGCAGTTGTGGAGGTAGTTGATGCACGCCTTCGAATGAACAATAGAACACAGCACGAGCGCAACTTCATACCATTAGAAATTCAAAACCAAATGAGTGCCTAGTATTTAAATTAGAGGGCTGATCAGTTCAGTTGGAAAGTTTATCGCAGGTCGTGCGGCACCAAGTCGTCCTTCAAGCTTTTCATTTGGCAACCAACTAGATAGCTTCTTACGTAGCAAAAGTAGTTTGGCAAAATCAACATTAGTGCTGAACCCCATGCTTTCCAATAAGTAAGCGCAATCTTCGGTGGCGATATTTCCAGATGCCCCGGGAGCGAAAGGGCACCCCCCCAATCCGCCTAGTGCAGAATCAAAGCGACGAACGCCTTCATCAATTGCTGCAACGACGTTTGCCAACCCCATCCCCCTTGTATCATGAAAATGTGCCGCGACATGCCGCTTGCCAATGATAGAATTCAACATACTGAATAAGTGTTTAACTTGCATCGGGTTCGCGTAACCAACCGTATCCGCCAGAATAATTTCACTAGCTCCAGCAGCTAACATTTTACCAGCTAGATCAATCACTCTCCTCTCAGACACATCGCCTTGAATAGAACAACCAAAAGAAGTGGCAATAGCTCCAGCTATTTCAACATTATATTTTTTCTCTTTAACTAGATTTAGTATATCAAAGAACATTGCAAGGGAATCGTCAGTGCTACATTTCACGTTTGATTTATTATGCATCTCAGAGGCAGAAAGAACAAAAGTGACTTTCTTTGTGCCACACTCAAGGGCTCGAATCGCTCCTTTAACATTGAGGACCAAGGCGGAAGCTCTCAAATTAGGCAGATTATTAGAGGCTACCATTAACTCTTCAGCATCAGAAAATTGTGGTAAAAGTTTTTGAGGCACAAATGATGTCACCTCAATTTCACCAAAACCAGCTTTGGACTGTTCAGAAATCCAAGCTAACTTTATTTCGGTAGACAAATGAGTTTTTACGAGCTGAAGGCCATCTCTCAAACCAACCTCACGAAGAAAAATCGAATCTTTCATGTTTACCTTCCCTTAAAGTTAGCAGCTCTCTTCTCATTAAAAGCAGCTACACCCTCTATGCGATCCTCTGTAAGAATGGTTCGATTATATGCCTCAATTTCAAATGCCAAACCATCGCCCAAAGCCATCTGTAAGCCCCTATGAATCGCCTGTTTTGCCTGCCTCACGGCTATAGGTGCATTAGCGGCAACAATTTTGGCAACTTCCAAAGCAGCAGGGATTAGTTCCTCTAGGGGATAAACCTCGTTTGCTAACCCCCATGCGTATGCCTCTCTAGCGTCAAATGTTTTTCCAGTCAAAATAACTTCCTTCGCACGCCTCTCACCAATTGCTCTGGCTAAAGTTTGTGTACCTCCAGCCCCGGGCATAATACCTAATTTCACTTCCGTTTGTGCAAAACGCGCATTTTCAGCTACATATACAAAGTCAAGCATCGCTGTTAATTCACATCCACCACCATAAGCCGCCCCATTAATTGCACCTATTAAAGGAATTGGGCAGGCGATTACAGCGCGCGCCATTCGTTCATAAACCAAGTGCTGTGCTCTCCACTCGGAGTCTGTCATCCCATTACGTTCCTTAAGATCTCCACCGGCACAAAAAGCACGCTCCCCTGCTCCAGTTATTATAACAACTCTAACATTTTGCATATCAAGAGAGAGACCCTCAAATAGATCAACCATCTCATGCGCCATCTCAGTGTTAAATGCGTTGGCTGCTTCGGGTCGATTAAGAGTTACCTGTAAAATATAGGGCGCTAACTCATTAACCTTTAATGTATTATAATTTCTTTCCATACTCTCTTTCTACAACTAATTTACTCAATTATAATTTGAAAAAAGTTGTTAAAATTCTAACAAGTCCAAATTATTATATCTCATTTACTTTTAGACTTTCTAATACTGTATGAGAACTGTAAAGCAATTATAAATAATTTCAGGTATTACGGTTTTGAAGCAACCTTTAGTTTAGAATCCTAAAAAATGTATTTGATTGGAAACTTTATGGGCCTAAACAAGGAACTTGATGGAATATTGGTCGTCTCACTTGAACAGGCCGTAGCTGCTCCATATTGTGGGCTACTTCTCGCAGATGCTGGAGCACGAGTTATAAAGATTGAACGTCCGACAGGGGACTTTTCTCGATCGTACGATTCGAGCATTAATGGTCAAAGTGCTATTTTTGCTTGGTTGAATAGAGGAAAGGAATCCATCTGCCTAAACCTCAAAAATTATGAAGATATGCAAACTATACGAGCGATCTTAAGCAAGGCAGACATATTCTTAAGTAATCTCGGCCCAGGAGCGGTAGCTCGAATGGGATTAGATGGAAAAACACTACGCTTAGAAAATCCAGAGCTTATCACTTGCTCTATAACGGGCTATGGCGAAAGTAAGGAAGCAACAGCTATGAAAGCTTACGATTTCTTGGTTCAAGCCGAAAGTGGGGTTTGTGCCGCTACAGGTACAAAAAATAACCCAAGCAGGGTTGGCGTTTCGTTAACAGATTTATCTTCCGGGTTAACTGCTTTCTCAGCGATTTTACGAGCGCTTATCCAACGCAACCGAACCGGGAGGGGAATTGATCTCAGTGTTTCAATGTTTGACGTAATGGCTGACTGGATGAACATGAATCTGCTAGCGCACCGATACATGGGCGGCGCTCCCGAAAGGACAGGATTACAGCACGGATTTATAGCACCCTATGGGGCTTTTATCTGCAAAAACGAGGAGCAAGTGCTCTTGTCTATTCAAAATAACCGCGAGTGGGCAGAGTTTTGTTCAATTGTTCTGCAGCAGCCCGAATTAATAGATGATATTCGTTTTTGTAGTAATCCGGAGCGCTTTAAAAATCGAGTAGAGTTAGATGCACTGGTGAACAAATGTTTCAGTAAATATGATAAAAAATCTGTTATCACACTACTAGAAAAGGCGAGTATAGCAAATGCCACTCTGAATTCAGTAGCTGACTTATCCAATCATCCATTCTTAAAAAATGCTGTGGCACAAACTGGAGGTAAAGAAATATATTTTGCAGCGCTACCTATTCACACAGTCGCTATATCTTCGAATGAAGTGCCAACCCTGGGACAACATAGTAATTTGATTAAGTCTGAATTCTTTTGCAAAAGCGATTCAAAACATGATTGAGAGGGCATAAATGTCATATGAATTGGACCATCCAGAAATTCGCGAAGGTGTCGCTAAGCTATGCTCAAACTTTCCAGGAGAATATTGGAGAAAGTGCGATCGAGAGCAAGCGTACCCAATAAATTTCGTCAACGAGCTGACTCAAGCTGGTTACCTAGCAGCTTTGATCCCTGAAGAGTACGGGGGGTTAGGGCTACCGCTGTCCGCAGGTTCAGCAATATTGGAAGAAATTCACCGCGCTGGATGTAATGCAGGAGCTTGTCATGCCCAGATGTATACTATGGGAACCGTCTTAAGGCATGGGTCAGAAGTACAGAAGGCAAAATATCTGCCAAGTATCGCTGATGGATCTCTTCGACTGCAGGCATTTGGAGTTACTGAGCCCACAAGTGGCACAGATACTACTGCTCTAAGGACAACCGCCCGCAAAGAAGGTTCAGACTATATTGTTAATGGTCAGAAGATTTGGACCAGTAGGGCAGAACATTCTGACCTGCTACTGCTGCTTGCTCGAACAACTCCCCGAGACCAAGATGAAAAAAAGACTGACGGCCTATCGGTTTTTCTAATCGACATGCGTAATTTGTCTAATAAAAGCCTTGCGATACGACCTATACGTACAATGATGAATCACGCTACAACGGAATTATTTTTTGATGACATGAAAATTCCGGCATCTAGTCTCATAGGAGAAGAAGGAAAGGGATTTCGATATATTCTATCTGGCATGAATGCTGAAAGGTTATTGATTTCGGCAGAATGTATCGGCGACGCAAAGTGGTTTATAAATAAGGCTTCGCAATATGCAGGAGATAGAACGGTCTTCAACCGACCTATAGGCCAAAATCAAGGCATTCAGTTTCCCATTGCTAGGGCATACAGCCAAATGCGTGCGGCAGAGCTAATGCTAAGAGAGGGAGTAAAACTTTATGAGGCTGGTGGAAACCCTGGAGAAGAAGCAAACTTGGCAAAACTACTAGGTGCAGATGCGAGCTGGGCAGCAGCGGAAGCATGCCTGCAAACGCATGGCGGTTTTGGCTTTGCTGAGGAATATGACATTGAACGCAAATTTCGTGAAGCACGTTTATACCAAGTTGCACCAATTTCAACAAATATGATCTTAAGTTATATTGCAGAGCACGTCCTCGGGATGCCGAGATCATATTAATGAACATAACAGATGTTCTTCTAGACTATATTTTTGACACGAGCCCACAACCGAAGAGTGCCCTAAATATATTTCGCCTTTCACTCCTTGATTGGGCAGCCGTTTCATTAGCTGGTAAAAATGAGCCGGTAGCAAAGCTTGTTAGATCCTATTGTATCGAAGAATCTGGAAACCCAGAGGCTTTCATATTTGGGTCTAATGAGAGGCTCCCTGCTCGTGCTGCTGCTCTCGTAAACGGAACAATTTCTCACGCCTTGGATTATGACGATACGCATTTTGATAGCTTAGGACATCCTTCAGTTGCGGTTTTGCCCGCCGCATTAGCCCTAGCAGATCGAACTAATTGTGACATGAAAAGTTTTCAGTACGCGGCTCTTTTAGGTATGGAAGTTGCTACTAGAATTGGAGTCTGGTTAGGTCGGGAACATTACAGAAAAGGCTTTCACATAACGGCAACAGCCGGTACCTTTGGTGCAACTGTTGCCGCAGGATACTTGTTGAAATTAGACAGGACACAGATGTTGATGGGGCTTGGGCTGGCTTCATCACGTGCAGCTGGTATTAAAGCACAATTTGGAACTATGGGTAAACCATTCCATGCTGGGCTTGCAGCCAGTAACGGTGTCGAAGTCGCAATTTTAGCCTCCAAAGGTTTCACCGCGGCCAAAGATGGCCTCGAAGGGTCACAAGGCTTCGCGAACACACATTCCTCTGAGCAAAATCAAAACGCTTTTATCAACCTAGGAAAAGATTTCTTATTTGAAAGAGTTAGCCACAAATTTCATGCTTGTTGCCATGGAACACATGCTGCACTAGAAGCACTAATTAAAATTCGTGATCAATATAGTATATCTCCAAACGACATTGAAGAGATTGTAATCATTACACATCCTCAATACCTTGATGTTTGTAATATATTTACTCCACAAACAGGCTTAGAAGCAAAATTTAGCTATAAACTAACTGCTGCTATGGTAATGTACCGGCTGGACACGGCAAAGTTAGAAACATTTTCAAATGACCTTTGTTTTGATCGGAATTTAGTTGGCATGCGAGATAAAGTCTTTGTCAAAACAGATACGACACTTTCGGAAAGTTGTGCGAAAGTTGAAATACAAATTTCTGGTAAAGGCATATTAAAAGCTAAGTATAACTTAGCAGAGTTAAAAAATTTTAAGGAACGGGAGACAAAAGTTTACCGTAAGGCGGAAAGCTTGCTGGGACCAATTCAGACAAAAAAATTATGGTTAGAGATTAACCATAGCAAAAGTACGGGACATGGATCTGTATCTCAAAGACTTTTTCCGAAACAATAAAGTTGCATTCATTTTGGCAATCAGCACAGACTAACTCATTATTCTATCAGCTATAGCTACTATTCTATACATTTCTCTCATTACCGGTTTTTCTATAAGTTTACCGTCGATTACTACTAGCCCAGTATCTGCCTCTTCGTAAGTATTTATGATCCGTCTTGCTTTAGCTATTTCTAGTTCAGTTGGTGTGAAAACTTCGTTTAATGCCGCGATTTGCTTTGGATGAATGGAGCCTTTTCCAGAAAAGCCTATCGACTTGGCTTGCTCAGCGGCCACCCGCATTCCATGTGAATCTTCTAGATCAAGGTAAGGAACGTCAATTATATCAAGTCCGGCTGAAGCAGCAGCGTGAACACATCGCGAACGGGCATAAAGTAGTGGCTCCCAGGCGAGATTACAACGCAACTCTGCGGCCATATCGATCCCCCCAAAAAGCATAGAGTCTATGCGTGAGCTAGAATGGGCAATATCAAAGGCAGCCTCTAACCCTTCATTAGTCTCTATTATAATATGGAGGCGGGTGTCATGACCACGCTCAGTCAGCAAACTATCCAGAAGTACAATTTCATCTGGGGTCCTTACTTTTGGAATCATAAGTGCTGGTGGTGGTGTGTCAATAGCTAGAATAGCTTGAACGTCTGCAATACCAAATGCCTCCCTAAGACTGTTAATTCTGACGAGTCGTTCAACTCCATCATCTACTTGTGTTTTAGAAAACAGTGTTAGTGTCTTTTGACGCGCATCTTCTTTGTCTTTTGGTGCAATCCCATCTTCGAGCTCTACGCAAACCATATCCACCCC
>JAQBUS010000059.1 GCA_027623875.1 Pseudomonadota bacterium | reverse complement strand
CCCCTGGATTGCTTGGGCTTTTCAAACCGCTATTAGCGATCAAGCATAATACTCATCACGCAGTAAAATATATTTTATTAAAAATTAAAAGTAGAAGGTTAAGTCAAATGTCACCTAGAGTTCTTGTCTCAGATAAATTATCAGATACTGCTGTACAAATTTTCCGGGATCGGGGGATTGACGTGGATTTTCAACCCGAACTAGGTAAAGATAAAGAGTTGTTACTAAAAATCATTTCCCAATATGATGGCTTAGCAATTAGATCGGCCACAAAAGTAACCGAAAAAATAATTAAAGCAGCGGTTAACCTAAAGGTTATCGGTAGAGCAGGTATTGGGGTCGACAATGTTGATATCCCATTTGCTTCTAAGAAAGGTATAATCGTAATGAATACACCTTTTGGAAATTCAATAACAACTGCAGAGCACGCAATTTCAATGATGATGGCCGTAGCTAGACAGATTCCAGACGCAAATACTTCTACTCACAGCGGAAAGTGGGAGAAGTCTAGATTTATGGGCGTTGAGTTAACATCAAAAACTCTAGGCGTTATAGGTGTAGGAAACATAGGGACGATCGTCTGTGACAGAGCATTAGGGTTAAAAATGAAAGTTATTGCGTATGATCCATATTTATCTGCAGAAAGAGCTCAAAAAATAGGGATAACAAAAGTTGAGTTAGATGAATTGTTTGCAAAGTCTGACTTCATTACATTACATGTGCCCTTAACTGATCTAACTAGAAATATTATTAGCAAGGCTGCTATTGAGAAGCTGAAACCGAACGTGCACATAATCAATTGTGCGAGAGGGGGGCTGGTGGACGAGGAGGCTTTAGCAATTGCCATACAAGATAGTCGGGTTGCAGGTGCTGCATTAGATGTATTCGCCCAAGAGCCTGCAACAAACAGCCCACTTTTTAATCTAGCAAACGTTGTAGTTACCCCCCACCTTGGAGCTGCCACAACAGAAGCTCAAGAAAATGTTGCCATTCAAATTGCAGAGCAAATGTCCGACTATTTACTAAGTGGGGTGGTGTCTAATGCTCTTAATATGCCCTCAGTAACAGCGGAAGAAGCTATCATAATGCGTCCATGGTTAAAGCTTGCCGAAAACCTTGGTTCATTCATAGGTCAAATGACAACTGAACCTCTTAAAGAAATACTAATAACGTATAACGGTTCTGTTGCCTCAATGAATTTAAACGCTCTTGATTGTGCGTCAGTTGCCGGAATTCTTAAGACAATTAATCCTGATGTAAATATGATTTCTGCCCCTATAATTGCTAAGGATCGCGGTGTTCAAATCAGTACTATCAAACAGGATAGGACGGGTGTCTTCGAAGGTTATATTAAAATTAAGGTAGTGACTCCAACCCGAGAAAGGTCAATTGCTGGAACTGTTTTCTCAGATGGAAAACCCCGTTTCATTCAAGTTAAAGGTTTGAATATAGATTCTGAAATCTCAGAACACATGATCTACACAACGAATAAAGATGTGCCAGGTATTATAGGAGTTTTGGGTGGTGTTTTAGGTAAAAATAATGTGAATATCGCAAACTTTACTTTGGGAAGAAGTGCAATAGGTGGCGAAGCTATCGCTCTACTATCGGTAGATGGTCAACCCGCCCCGACAGTTCTTAAAAGCTTAAAAAACACGGGTTTTTTTCATCAGGTTCAAGCCTTAACTTTTATAACAAATTAGCTTTTACTAATTGCTATAATCTAATTAAATTTATTATTTTGTCATTCAGATTAACCCCGTAAGCCTCGATTTTTTCTAACTCATTTAAACTCTAAACCTTCGAGACTTTCATCAGATTTGATATGTCTGGGATTGTAGAGACTCGCTGCAAGAAGCAGATTTAAATCCAGTTATTGTTGCAAAGACAACGGCACAACCGTTGACGCCCTTATTATGAGCAATAGTAATTTATTTTCAATAATTCTTAATTGCTCATTTTACTGAATCAAAAAAGCATTGTTAATTAACTAAGCTGTAGAAATCTCTTTTAACCCTAGCTCTTCAATCATGGCTTTACGCATAAGAAATTTCTGAGGCTTTCCTGTTACCGTCATAGGCAGTTCTTTAACAATTTTAACATATTTTGGGATCTTAAAATGAGCTATGTTTTCTTTACAGAAATTATTTATGTCTTCTTTTTTTAATCTTACATCACGTTTTGCAACAACCCAAACGCAGACGACTTCACCCAAAATTTTATCTGGTAACCCAAAAACTTGTGCTTGGCTTATACTCGGATGTGTATACAAAAAATCTTCTAATTCCCGAGGGTAGATGTTTTCTCCTCCACGAATAATCATATCTTTGAGACGCCCAGTGATATTTACATATCCCTCTGAATCCATACTCCCAAGATCACCTGTATGCAGCCAACCATCAGAATCAATTGTTTCATCAGTCCGCTGTGAATCTTCCCAATACTCCTTCATCAAACTATAACCTTTAGTCCACAATTCTCCACTTACATCAACTTCAACTGCATCACCTGAGTGATCTACTATCTTTACCTCAACATGAGGATGTACTCTCCCCACAGAGGTAACTCGCCTCTCAATTGGGTCTCTAATATTACTTTGAAAAGATACAGGGCTCGTTTCTGTCATACCGTATGCAATCGTTATACCCTTCATATGCATCCGGAACTGGACATCTCTCATTAGCTCAACTGGACAAGGACCCCCAGCCATTATCCCCGTTCTAAGAGAAGAAATATCGAATAACGTAAATTGAGGGTATTCTAACACTGCAACAAACATTGTAGCTACTCCGTAAAGGGCTGTGCACCTCTCTTCTGATACAGCTCTTAAAGTCTTTTGGGGTTCAAAACCCTCTCCAGGAACCACCATAGTAGCAGCCTTAGAAACACATCCTAGTGTTCCCATAACCATTCCAAAACAATGGTAAAATGGTACCGGTATACAAAGTTTATCGTCACTAATAAATTCCATCGCCTCCATCACAAAGAAAGCATTATTTACTATATTCTTATGGGTTAAAGTTGCCCCTTTTGGTACGCCAGTAGTTCCACTGGTAAATTGGATATTAATGGGGTCATCCGGGAGTAAACTATCAGTAATAAAGTCTAGCTCTTTGGTGTTCGGCTCACTCTTTAAAAGTTCCCAAAAAGACAATATACTTGGATAGTTTATTTCATCCATGCATATTACTCTTTTAAGGGACGGGAGTTTTTCTAGAACAACGCTTTCTGAAGTTAAATAAGCCAACTCAGGAGCTAGACTCAGTAACATTCCGATATAGTCTGAGGACTTAAAGCCTTTTGATAATATGAGGCCAGAACATCCGACTTTATTTAATGCAAACTCTAATTCATATACTCGGTAAGCAGGGTTTATAGTTACTAAAATTATCCCTAAACGGGCTGTGGAAAACTGGGCGAGTAACCATTCGTATCTATTTAAAGACCACACACCAATTCTATCCCCCGAATTAAAGCCTAGTGCTAGCAATCCTGAAGCGAAGCTATCAACATCTGTAGAAAATTGCTTATATGTTCGACGTATTCCTTGTTCGCAAAAAACTAATGCCTCTTTGTCACTCTCTTTCTCCACAGCTCTAGCCAAGAGCTGTGGAATAGTTAGGTCAAGTAGTGGTATATCAGTCGGTCCCCGGACGTGGGACCGTCCATTTATTGGTAGCCTTGCTGTTAATGTTTTTGACTCCATCATCTACCCTAATTTTCTAACCTATTTTAGTAAACCATACTGAAACCTTGTGCTCAAGGAAAAGAAAATATACCAAATCAGAAAAATGAAATCGTTTCACAGAAATAATACTAAGCTTTTGAAAGAGGTTAAAAATGACTAATATTGTTATTCTAAGTGGTGCCAGAACAGCTATAGGAACTTTTGGAGGCTCTCTTTCCAATGTAAACCCGATAGAACTGGGCACTATTGTTGCAAAGGAAGCTCTGAATCGGGCCGAAATTTCTCCCAGTAAAATTGGCCACGTAGCCTTTGGACATGTCATAAACACTGAAACAAGAGACGCCTATCTTTCCCGCGTAGCCGCGATTAAAGCGGGCATACCAGACAGCACACCAGCAATGAATGTGAACAGGCTCTGTGGGTCAGGCCTTCAAGCTATCGTTTCTGTTATGCAATCTCTTTTACTGGGAGATGCCGAGTTTGGCCTTGCGGGTGGTGCAGAAAACATGAGCCAAGCACCTTACTTTTTACAAAAAACAAGGTGGGGTCAAAAAATGGGTGACACAATAGCGCAAGATATGCTTTTGGGGGCCCTTAATTGCCCATTTGGAACAGGTCACATGGGCATTACAGCTGAAAACGTGGCAAAAGAAAACAATATTTCTCGAGACGCTCAAGACATGTTTGCGCTTGAGAGTCAAAATCGCGCAGCAGCTGCTATTAAGGCCGGTTATTTTAACGACCAAATTGTCCCGGTTATCATACAAAAAAAGAGAGAATCGATTGAATTTAAAACGGACGAACATCCAAAGTTGTCAACGATTCAATCTCTGACCAGTTTAAAAACAGCATTTCAAAAAGATGGAACAGTCACTGCAGGAAACGCATCTGGGTTAAATGATGGTGCTGGGGCACTTGTATTAGGAACTGAAGATGCCGCGAATGCAGCGGGACTAAAACCTAGAGCCCGGATACTTGGATATGCGCACGCTGGTGTACGACCAGAGGTAATGGGAATAGGGCCAGTACCTGCAGTCCAAAACCTGTTCGAGAAGACTGGTCTCTCTGTCAAAGACTTTGATGTAATTGAATCAAATGAAGCTTTTGCTGCTCAAGCACTGGCCGTAAACAAAAACTTAGGGCTTGATCCAAATAAGGTAAACCCTAATGGTGGTGCTATTGCATTAGGTCACCCTATTGGTGCTACTGGGACAATAATAGCAATAAAAGCACTATATGAACTAGAGCGCACTGGAGGGTCGAAAGCACTAATTACTATGTGTATTGGCGGAGGTCAGGGCATAGCTCTAGCAATAGAAAGACTGAACCACTAAACAGAAATGAATTCAGAAGATAATGCCATACGGCCAGTTATCGTATTTCGCCAATTTTTAATAGGGCCACTCAACCATTTGAGGGCTGTAGGATGATTGCGATCAAGAGCCCCATATTTTATAAGTAAACCCGTTATAGCAGACTCTGCAGCTCGTGTGCTTCCATCTGAAATTTTTAGAGCAATACCAAGCCCAACCTCTGGGAGAATAGCTACAAAAACAGCTTCTGCCCCTGTCTTAACTGCAACTTTACCTTCCATTGCGCGCATTAATTCTGTGCAAGCTCTGCCCTCTCCTGCCACTAGCTCTGGATACTTCATCATCGCGTTTACAAGATCGTTAAACGCCTTACCTCGCAAAGTGCTAAGTTTAGGAGTTGCCATTTTTGACATAGCCCGAGCCAATCCATGCACTGTAGTGGCAAAATTTGGAGCAGAACAGCCGTCGATAGCATAACCAAGATTTTCTGTTTCTGTTAAATCCTCAAATGCTTCTCTAATGGATATTTGGACTAAATGGTCAGAATCAGTATATTCAGAGCTCCCTTTTAAATAGCTATTTAATGTTAAGAAACCTGTATGTTTTCCCGAGCAATTATTATGATACTGACAGGGCTCTAAATCCAATCGAATAAGTTCCTCACGAGCCACCCTATCAGATGGTGTTTGATTACCACATCTAAAATGTGAATCATTTAATTCCAAATTAGACAACCAACTTTGTACCCTACTGGTATGAATATATGCTCCCTGGTGAGACGCACAAGATAGCGCTAATTGCTCAGATGTTAAACCGTATGCATTTGCCGCACCACTTTCAATAAGTGGTAAAGCTTGTATGATTTTACTGGAAGATCTTGGCAGAATTATTTGATTTGGATCTCCCCAGGCCTCAACTATCTCACCACTCATATCACAAATTACAGCATGGCCAGTATGATAAGACTCCAAAAAATCTCCTCGCCATATTTCTACCATTTTAATCGGTTGTTTCATATTTCTTCCTAAATCATCAAAACCCTTTTATTCGTCCTCTAATAAATGCATGTTGCTTACATATTTTGCAATATTATAGTTAAGCTAATTTTACTTTTGGTTGTCTAATTGAATATAAACAAGTAAGAAAAGCATGTTTCGAGTCGGATTATAAAAATGAAAAAATTATTAATGTTCCTTAAACTTTTTGTTACGGTAAGTATTCTGTCTTACCCAATGCAAGTATGGGCTCAATCAAACGACAGTACTTCTCTTTCTTCTCCCCTGTCTTCGAATGCCGCGTGGGACGTTTATACGGACGTAGCAAAAAATTGTTGGCTGGTAAGTGCACCTCAAAAATTAGTCAACACCAAGGGTGGTAAAAAAGTTGAGGTAAATCGCGGAAAATCTTTATTATTCATATCTTTCTGGGAGCAGCCTAAACAAAGAGGAGAAGTTTCTTATACTGGCGGTTACCCATATCGCAGTTATAGAGAAGGAAGTGGTGTTGTCCTTAGAGTTGATAGTGAGGAATTCGAACTGTTTAGTGAGCCTGATGGACAAGTAGCTTGGTCCAAAAACTCAAATGAAGATATCAAGATTACAAATGCTATGAAACGCGGGACAGAAGCTACTATAATTGCATTTTCAAAACGTGGGACAAAAACTGTAGACACGATCTCACTAAGGGGGTTTACAGCTGCTTTTGAAGATGCCGAAAAGCGATGTCCCGAATAAAATCAGTCTTAAGTATCGAA
>JAQBUS010000058.1 GCA_027623875.1 Pseudomonadota bacterium | reverse complement strand
CTAAAGCAAAAACACCACCTAAAACAACAGCTGGTACCATGTCACTAAGTTTTCCCCACCTAAGAGTTATAGTGAACCCTGCAAAGCCAATTGCGGATACTAGGCCTGAAAAATTTCCTTCAATCTGACCTAATTCCAAACCGTCTTGAACCATTATAGCTATTCCGATTAGCGCTATGCTAATGCACCACCAAGTCGCAGTCCGTACAGGCTCTTTAAGCAAAGGCCAAGCTAAGACAGCAGTAAAAAAAGGTGCGGTTGCAAATAAAAACGCGGCATTAGCAATCGTTGTCGACTGCATGGCGTGAATGCCACCTGCAAAGGCAGTGATTAAACAAAGTCCGCCTACTATTCCTGGGTATCCGACTGTTTTAATTTTTTCAAAGGGTTTTTTGTTTGAACTATATAATAAGAAAATAAATAAAACTGGGACCATTCCTAACGAACGATAGAATAACAATAGCCAAATATTTACATCTTCTAATATACGAACAGCTGTTCCGATCCCAGACCAACAAAACCCAGCAGTAAGAACTAATAAGACCCCTGTTTTATAACTTATTGGTCTCATTATCATTCCTTTATATAATGGTACTAGATTAACGCTATACTTGGCTTACTCTGTATTCGTTGCGACTTATGTTAAGTCGTTTTCCAACCTTAAGATTGACCCAAAGACTCATTAAATGGTGTTTTTTTTAAATAAACAGTATTACCTTGGAAAACTTAAAATAAGATTTTAGTCTTTGTCATAATATGTAATTGTTCAGAGATAAATCATGACAAATATATTGTTAAATTATTGATGGGTTAAGGAGAGGTTTTATTGAACAATAGAAATTTAAGTGGAGCTCAAAATTTACTCGTAAACTGTGGAGCGGCTATAAAGGGAGAAAAGCTTTTAATATGTTATGAACCCTATAAATTAGGCTTTTATGATAAGGAAATAGTTAATGACGTTTATGCTTGTGCAATCGAATTAGGGTTACATGTTACCTTAGAAGAAGTTGGATTTGACCCCTTAATAGCTAAGGTTCCACACGATTTAGAGATAAAAATGTCAGAGAATGACTTAACGGTCTTTTTAGCTCGCCTTGCCGATCAGATGCGATTTGAGAGTTTCAAAGGATCAAAACGGTCAATAATTTCGTATGCTTTAACAGGAGAGGCCCTAGAATCAACATTTGGGTTTGCTCATTACCAGGGTTTTGTCTTATTAAAGCAAGCTATTGATCGGCTGATTTTTTCGGCGGAAAACGTTGAAGTAAAATGCCGCGCTGGCACCTCATTTTCAGGAGCATTAAAATCTGATCCGGAGGGTAGTGACGTAAATCTTAGTCGCTTTCCAATGCTGGTAAGTACTCCGGTACCTGCTATCGGCTTTTCAGGTAAAGTGGCTCTACCCGGTTTCTTGGTTGGAACAGGTTCAAAATATTACTCACCCTTTGGTGTGATTTTTGATGGTTTGGTATTGGCGATTTTTGAAGGCAATCAATTAATTGGTTTTGAAGGTTCAAGGAGTGATGTTGAAAAAGCCAATCAGCACCTGGATTACGTTTCAAAGAGATTTAACATAGAGCGTAACTATGTGCACTCATGGCATCTTGGAATTCATCCAGGCTGTTATTTTAAGGAGCCAGCTACAGAAAATTTTGAAACTTGGACTGGAAGTGCTTTCGGTAATCCTCGTTTGTTACATTTTCATACTTGTGGTTCTTACGCTCCCGGAGAGATTTGCTGGAATATAGTTGACCCGACAGTAGTCGTGGATGGTAACATAATTTGGAAAGATGGTGCTGTTCAACTAAATTCCATTCCTGGAGCTGAACATATTCTTAAGGAGTATCCGAGTTTAGAACTGCTTTTCCGAGATCCAGATCAACGTATTGGGATTTAAGTTTTCAAAAATTCTAAATAATCTTGCTTAACCTCTAAAACTGCGGCATCAGTTAGAGCAACGCCGTGCTCAGGTTTGGCTAGTGCTGAATGAGAGCCCACTCTTCCATCAGGAAAGGAGACTCTATGTCTTTCTGGGCCCCCATGTTTATCACCCGAATGTGCCAATATATATTCATTTGAAAGTTTTTCTGGAGGGTCTTTTGATAGAGGCGAATTTACAATCCGATAATGTGCCTGTGTTATAGCTACTTCAGATGGTGTAGCGTGCATGCCTTCCCAGCTAGAATAAAAACTCTCTCGGAGTTGATTCACTACCGGAAATTCCCACCAACTTTTAATTCTAATTTTGATATCTGGAAACCTCTCTAGGAGCTCTTTCATAGGGTCAATATTAGCCCCATGCCCATTAAGGACATAAATATGACGAAAGCCATGACGTATAAGTGATGAAAATATTTCAGCGCAGATTTCTTTGTATAAAGTGGTTGAAAGAGAAATAGTTCCAGGAAAAGCCATGTTAAATTCTGCTGGAGCATAACCTAAAGCTGGTACAACTAACGCTTTCGCTTCCTCTCCTACCCTAGATGAAATTGATTCAACACAAAGCATATCGGTGCCTATCAACCCAATTGGCCCGTGCTGCTCTATTGAGCCAGTAGGAATAATAACTCCATCGGAGTTTCGTAAGTATTCTTCCACTTCCAGCCATGTTGAAGTAGTTAGTTTCACTTGATTATCCTAATTTCTATTAATTTAAGTAAGTTATTAAAAGAGTTACGCGCCTTTCAGGTAAAAAAAAAGCCCCAAAGGGGCTTTCTTAATTATTTACGAAAGCCTATATTAAAGACCGTACTTTGCCGCTGTCGCTGCAAAAAAGCCTTTAGCTCGTTTAATCTTAATCCAATGATTTATATAATTTATCCATAATTGGTCAGCCTGCCGCAATAACATCGCTAGAGGTGTAGGATTGCGACCCTCGACTTGAACCGCTCTCAAATTTGGGTATTTAGAAAGAAGAGTGCCACCCTCAACATTCGAAGTTATGAATACCTCGGAACGACCGGCTAAAACTTCTTGGTATCCACGAGCTGGGGCCTCAATCTTTGTTAATTTTGAATTTGGAAACCAATCTTCGGCATTTTTCTCAAAAGTTGTACCTAAAGTTGTGGCAACTTTCACGCCCGCTTGGTTGATGGAATCCCAGCTATCAAATCGATCAGCATTTTCTACCGTGGTATAAGCTTTTACTACCACCGACATATAAGAATCGGAGTACCCTGCAGCCTTCATGCGCGCAGTTTGAATTCCAGCTGAACCGGTAATTACGTAGTTGCCCGCTACTACACCGGCTACGAGTGTCTTCCAATCTGTAGCAACCCACTCAATTTTTACATCCATATCTTTTGCTAGCTCAGTAAGAACATCGATATCGAAACCTTCGTAACCGTTGGTTGCTGTATCACGCTTACTAAATGGATAAAAATCTCCAGTGGTTCCAGCTTGTAATACTCCGGAACTAAGAATCTGATATAAAGCAGAGTCTGCTGATGCCGGGGCATTTGCCATTATTAATGTGATAAATGAGAATAAATATACTTTTATTAATTTCATGATTTTTCCTTTTCAAAAATTCACTTATATTCTATTCTAGCAGTTATATTACAAATTACTTCTAAAAAATGATTATATACATACGTTTAATTTAAACGTAAAGATAATTAAATTGTATAGAGTAATTCTTGAGGTAAAAACATGGTAAACGCAAACCTTGCAGTAGAGTTTGATAAAGTTAACAAGTGGTTTGATGATTTTCATGTCTTAAAAGATATTGATCTTAAAATTTCAACTGGTGAAAAAATTGTGATTTGTGGGCCGTCTGGCTCAGGAAAATCGACACTCGTTCGCTGCGTAAATAGCCTTGAGAGGCATGATTCCGGAACGATCGTGGTTCATGGAAAGGAAGTAAATAATAAGCTCTCCAGGATTAGTGAAATTAGTTCAGAAGTTGGTATGGTTTTTCAACAATTTAATTTGTTTCCGCATTTGACCGTAAAAGAAAACCTCATTCTAGGACCAATGAAAGCGCGAGGTTTAAGTAAAAAGGAAGCCGAAGAGCGCGCAATGAAATTACTGGAGCGCGTAAAGATACCAGAGCAAGTAAGCAAATATCCACACCAACTATCTGGTGGTCAACAACAGCGTGTGGCAATAGCCCGTTCACTGTGCATGGAGCCAAAAATAATGTTATTTGATGAGCCCACGTCTGCGTTGGATCCAGAAATGATAGCCGAAGTATTGGATGTGATTATTGACCTTGCTCAAGAGGGAATAACTATGGTCGTAGTTACTCACGAAATGGGATTTGCAAAGAAGGCGGCAGATAGAATGATATTTATGGATGAGGGGAGAATTGTTGAGACGGGCACTCCAGATAATTTTTTTAACAATCCTCAAACAGAGCGCTGTAAGTTGTTTCTTGAGCAAATTTTACAACACTGAAGGGTAAGTTATGAAAAAAAAGGCTTTTATAATCTTTGTCTTATTTGTGGTTGTTGGCGGATGCTCATCACCACCTGGAACGTGGGGTTGGTACGTTATAGATCCGTCAACGCAAAATGGATGGAATAATATAAGGTTCCTTTTAAGTGGTTTCTCCGCGACTATAAAATTATCCGTATTAGCGGCCCTACTATCAATACTAATAGGGTTAGTTGTTGCGTTACCGGGGATGTCTTTAAGTCGATGGGTCCGTTTACCGAGTAGGATATACGTAGAGTTTATTCGAGCTATACCTCTTCTACCCATGCTATTTTGGGTTTTCTACGGTCTACCTGTTATCCTAAAATCGCTAGGGTTGAACATCCCAATAGATCCTTTTTGGGGCGCGGCAATAGCCTTAGCCATTTCTGATAGCGCATTCACAGCAGAAATATATAGAGGTGGAATCCAGTCAATTGAAAAAGGCCAAACCGAAGCAGCAAGGACTGTGGGGTTGAATTATCTACAAACGATGCGTTACGTTATTTTACCGCAAGCTTTGAGACGTATTTTACCTCCATTAGCCAATCAATTTATATATATTGTAAAAATGTCTGCATTTGCGTCCGTAATTGGAATGCAAGAGCTTACAAGGCGTGCTAATGAAGTAGTAGTCAGCGAATATCGTCCCTTAGAAGTTTATAGCCTCCTGATCTTAGAGTATTTGGTGTTGGTTTTAAATATTAGCTCTGGAGTTCGCTGGGTTGAAAGAAAAATGGGGTCGGACCAAAGAAGGTAAGAGTTTAGTTTCAAGTCTTAATGTATTAGTTGATGTATCAGCGATACTAGGTAGTAGAGGGATAAAAATGTACTGGCAAAACTTACTGAATGAAACAATGGGTCGTTTTAATAACCTATCCAAGGGAACACCCGATACATTTAAAGGGTTTTCCGTAATGGGGGTGGCTGCAAAAACAGCTGGACATTTAGATGAGAAAACTAAGGAATTCATTTCTTTGGGAATTGCTATATCAACAAAATGTGAGAGTTGTATCGGTTTCCATGCTAAATCCCTAGTGCGATTGGGTGCCACAAGAGAACAACTCATAGAAGCATTGGCAATGGTTTCTTATATGGGTGGTGGTCCGGCTATAAGCTATAGTGCGAAAGCACTGGAAGCATTCGATGAATTCTCTCAGTAAGGTAATTAGTAAAAGTTACTTGGTTGTCTAACTAAATTTTATATAAACTATATGGAAAAAACTTTATGTCCGCATGGATCAAAATGATTTCAGACGATGATGCATCCAAAGAATTGAAAGAAACATTGGATCTCGCGAGAACACCTCATGGCACTGTTGATAATGTAATGCGAGTGCATTCGCTCCGACCTAGTACGATGAAAGGGCATGTTGCTCTATATAGGGCGGCACTCCACGATGAGTCCAACACTATACCGATATGGTTTCAAGAAACGATTAGCAGTTACGTTTCAATGTTAAATGATTGCCCGTATTCACTGGCTAATCACTGGAAAAATGCAGAACACTTGATCGGAAACAATAAAAGATCAAGTGAAATAGAAAACTCCCTAAGGAGTTTTGAACCAAAAAAAGCTTTTGGTGGATCCGAGTTAGCTATGTTGAATTATGCCGAAAAATTAACCAAATATCCCGGAAGCATGGTCGAAGAGGATGTCAATAAATTAAAGGTTCAGGGAATAGATGACGGTCAAATCTTAGAGCTAAATCAAATTGTTGGTTATTTTAATTACGTTAATAGGTTGTTGAATGGATTGGGTGTGACCACAAGTGGAGACACTGTGGGATATTATAAATCGTAATATTAAGAGGTGATTAGTGTTTCAATATAATAATTGGTACGTTGCTGGCTGGAGTTCGGATTTCGATCGTGAATTAAAAGCTGAAATGTTTTTAGGGAAAAATATTGTTTTTTACCGAAAGGAAAATGGAGACCCTGTAGCTCTTGAAGATTCTTGTCCCCACCGCAAATTACCGCTCTCTATGGGGCGTTTGCAAGGAGATGCGGTTGTGTGTGGGTATCACGGTTTAACATTTGACTGTAGTGGTAGCTGTATAGCTGCCCCAACTCAAAAAGATAATATTCCAAAAAGGGCATCTGTGAGCTCCTACCCTGTAATTGATAGGTACAGGTATTTATGGATCTGGATGGGTGAACCCCACTTAGCAGATCCATCAAAAATATTTCCGATAGAAAATTTTGACAACCTTGATTGGGGTTACACGGATGGTGGAGTTTTAGATATTGACTGTAATTATCTCTGGGTAGTCGATAATCTTTTAGATCCAAGTCATGTTGCTTGGGTTCATGTAGGCACTTTTGGTGGAGCTGGTACAGATGGTGGTGATTTAGCTGTCGAGAAAACGGA
>JAQBUS010000057.1 GCA_027623875.1 Pseudomonadota bacterium | reverse complement strand
CATCTCCACTTTGCTGTTGAGAGACACCTACATTTTTATAAGCCTCTGCATAATCAGGCTTTAGTTTGATGGCATACCTATAGCTCTCCAGTGCAACCTCTAGGTTTCCATTATAGTTCCAGGCAGTTCCCAAATTATTGTAAGCCTCAGCATAATCAGGCTTAAGCTTTATGGCCTGCCTGTAACTATCCATTGCCGCACCTAGGTTTCCCTTTTGTTGCTGAGAGCATCCCAAATTATTGTAAGCCTCAGCATAATCAGGCCTGAGGTTGGTCGCATAAGAATGGTTCTCTATAGCAGAATCTAAATTACCTGTATTTCTCTGAGCTATCCCCAAATTATTGTAAGCCTCAGCATAATCAGGCTTTAGCCTGATCGCATAAGAATAGCTTTCTATAGCAGAATCTAAATTACCTGTATTTCTCTGAGCTTCTCCCAAATTATTATAGGCATCTGGATAATTGGGTTTAAGCCTAATCGCATATCTATAGCTCTCTACTGCAGCATCAAACTGCCTCAATCCCGCATATGTTGCACCTCGTATATTATAAAGAGCCGCCGAGTTAGGGAACTGTTGTTGTAATTTTTTCGTCTGATCCAAAACCCTTTGGAACTTTCCTTGTGAGTAGAGACTGACTAAAAGTTGTATTTTATCTTGTTGTGGTTCCAAATTTTTAATTTGAGTAGATTCAGTTTGAAGCCTCGAAATTTTAAGGAGATCTTTCGCTCTGATATTATTTGGAAACTTTGCAAGAATATCTTTGCAAATACTTTTTGCTTCATCCGTCAGGCCAAGCTTGACCTTCTTCTGTGCTAACCTCAGGGCTTGATCGAGCTTTAAGCTATCTAGAATAATAATACTAAACCCAAACTAGTCGTTGATATTTATAGATCCAGCAATTTAAAAATCTTAACTGGTATAATAAAACTATCGATAATGGTCAGGGAAACATTATACAATATACTAATTAAGGCTTTTGGTCGGTTTAGGGGCTCTAAATTTCTCAATATAATGTTCAAAAAAATCATCAGGTATAATATCAATGTCTATGTAAATGATCTTAAACTATTCGTTTATAGATCTTTCCATATCCCTTTCGCCTTACCTGTGGTAAGTAGATTTCATTTATTTTTAGGAATATTGAATGAAACTCATTGTGCTTAACTTACCCCGTAATTTTGATAAACAGTCTCTGGCTTTATTATTTAAAAAAATTGGAGATATCAAATCTTGCTCCCTTGTTATTGATGAACATACTGGAATATCAAAAGGGTTTGGTTTTGTAGAAATGGCTCTCATCCATGAAGGAGAAATCGCTATAAATGAACTTCATGGTACTAAAGTAGGTAGAAATAAAATTAGAATTAAACGTGTAGATGTTTAGATAAATGGTCTTGTTAAGTATTCTACAGAATTATTCTCAAACTTATATTCACCTACGGATTTAAATCCATTTTTATAATGGAAGTTTAGCGAAATCTGGTTAAGTGGAACAGTATATACCTCACAACATATCGGTAACTGTTTTAAAGACGATAGTTCATATAACTCTTTATATAAATTTGACCCAAGCCCTTTACGACTATGATCTTCTTTTATTGCAATTCTGTCGACATAGATAAATCTACTTTCTCGATCGTTAAAGAATTTATAATTTACTGATCGATGTTCTGACTTCTCCCTGAAACACATCATAAAACCTACAACCTCATCATCACTTAATAGATACATACAAATGTCACTCAGTTCGATTAACTTTGATAAGTCGGACTCTGAAGATAAATTTGTTAAGTAATGGGCATGATCTTGATTAAGAGAGTAAAGTTGTTTCAGGATATGGTTTTCAGGGGATGTACTAATTTGTATAGTTTTCATAGTCGTTTCTTTTCTATTCTTCTCTATATTCCACCGGTTTTTTTTGCTAACCCTGAGTGGACTCGAACTAATAACCTATCCCTTAAGACGGGCGTAATCTATAAAATTAATGACTTAAATGTATCAAAAAGTAACTCTGAGTGTTTTGTACATAAAACACATGTTTGTTCGTACGGTTCCTAAATGAAAAAACTTCTTTAAAATATGGCTATTAAAAGGTGATGGTTTCTCATAGAAAACCAGGACTAGTTAACCAAACAAAGGGATATATTATGTCAATGTCTGGAACACCGAAAAAGAAAACTGATCAATCACTGATTGATGAATTCCTAAATAACGGTGGTAAAGTTACTAAAGGTAAAACTAAACCTATGAAACATGAACTTGGCCTTAGTAACAACGTTTGGAATAATCCACTCACTAAAGATGAAAAAAAATCCCTAAAAAAATAATAGTATATGATGATAAAGGGTTAGTTTCGAAGGCGTTTTTTGGACATTCATAATCGTATGTTTAAGTATTACATTTATTGTAAAATTGTTGGTAGAATTAAAGAATAACTAAGGATCAACCCTGTGAAGCGCATAAAACTATTCACACTGAGCCTCTTAATATCTCTCCCATCTTTACCTAGTTGGAGGGAGACTATGGATGACTTGGCTAAGACAAGGGGTTTTTGGGAAGAACATTATGAGAATAGAGTTAAACAATAATGAAAATTATAATTGCTACCCCTAGTCCATATGCACGAAAAGCACGAGTGGCGTTGCGTGAAAAGGATATAGATTTTGAAGAAATAATTGATGTTCCGTGGAATACAGACACTCTAACTCAGGGCATTAACCCCTTGGGAAAAGTTCCAGTACTTTTACATGAGAACAATGAACCTTTGTTTGATAGTAGGTTGATCGTCCAATACTTAGATTCATTTGAACCAAAACCTCTTCTTTACCCTGAAGATCCTGAAGATAATTTTTCTGCACGGTTAGTTGAAACTGTTGCAGATGGTGTGTGCGATGCAATAGTTTTAATATTCCTTGAAAATGCAAGAAAAGAGACTTTAAGGAGTAAAGATTGGATTAAGAGGCAAGAGAAAAAAATCTATGAGGGGACGAAGTATCTTTCTAATCATCTCGAAGAAAAAAAGTATTTTGTAGGCGATCATTTTAATATTGCAGATATTTGTGGGTTTTCCTGTTTAGAATATCTAGATCTTAGATTTCCAAAATTCCAATGGCGAAGTGAGTATCAAAATTTAGAAAATTACTGGAAAATCCACAAAGATAGACCATCATTTAAAGTAACAAGCCCTACTGCACAGATTATTGAGCCCTTAGAGGATTAGAAGTTTCTTCTTATATTTTCAAGTGTACGGAAAGGGTTATCCGGTCAGTAATTTATGGAATACTTTTCACAATTTAGTTGGTAAGATTTTCTACAAGAAATCTTACAAAAAGTTGGTTAATAAGGGCACCGTAAACTGTGAATTTTTTTGGGATGTTTTTAGAGTTTTTATAAAAATGTAAAACTATTAAGGCATTGTTAGTGCTAGTGTGTTTTTGAAAGATATGTTCCCAAACACGAGATAATATCCATCATTGTAATAGAATCGGCGGACTCTATCAGAAAAGTCAAATATAAATTTGAACAACTTTATCTATAACTCTGCAATTTATCATTTTTAAGGAAACGCGGGCGGGTGCAGCTTTTGCTTCCCCGGTTCGGACATCGAACAAACCCTGGTGCAAAGGGCATTCTATGTATGTTCCATCAAAGTATCCGTCACATAGATCTGCCGCCCCGTGAGTGCACCTAGATAGGCTAACAAAAATGCCGTCCTCTGCATCAAATACAGCGATCTCCCTAGTGCCAAAAGTTACTGGTGTAACATCGCCCACCTCTAGGTCACTTACATTAATTAAGTTTTTCCAAGATTTAGTGTTTTGAGTCAATTTTTAGCTACTTCTTCATCACTACGAGACTTGCGCCCAATCAATTGAGATATAATATCAATATGCGCGCCAAGATAACCACGCCGTTCTATGTACACAAACCCTTTTAACTTCTTGTGTAGTTTTGGAAGTGCGTGAAAGGGTATCGACGAAGCGTAGTGGTGTTCAGCATGAAAGTTCATATTCCAGGAAAGAAACCTCATGGGAAAAGAAATAAGACTGCTTCGGGTATTTTCCTTTAGGTCATCAGTATTAGGGCGTCCTACATGCTCTGTTAAGCGGATTGCTCGCATAACAGGCTCACCCAGAAACAAAGGCAGTAACCAGTACCAAAAGGGTGTCCAGTTATTGGTTAATATGCATCCAGTAAGAATTATCACATAACCGGTCACCATTATTCGAGCCTCTTTAAAGATAGTCAGGTGTTCCTGCTTGGGTATAAAATGGTTTTCCTCTTCACTAACTCGGCCGCAGACATGTCGATAAATTTCTGAAAACTTATTTTTCCAGTAAGGTATTGATGAAATGTACCAAAGATATTTATACACTGAAATAGGGAGCTCTATTAGCTCTGGATCTTTACCTTTGAGTTGGGTGTATGTGTGGTGATCACAATGCTCATAACGGAAGTGCTGATTTGGTAAGATAATAGAAAAACCACAGATGTGTCCAAAAATGTCATTTAGTTTTCTTGTTTTAAAAGCAGTGTAATGGCAGCACTCGTGTTGAAGTGAAAAATGATGAACTAAAACGATGCCGTGTACAAACATTGCCGGAAATAGATACCAAGTTTCGTAAGAAAGGAATATTAAATAACTTGTTATAGATAATAACATTATCCAAATAAGTAATCGTATAAAAGCAGGTCTATCAGACCTTTTCATCAGCTCTTTTAACTCTCTACGAGTTATTGCGCCCTCACTCATTGCTTGGGTTATGGGTGTTCTTACTTTATATGTCATTACATTGAGTTGCCCTATTATTCAGTTTATTATGTATACACATAATAAGTTAACGTTAACTATAGGGAATTAAAGAATCAAGTTAATTCAGGGGCTGGAAAACCTGCAGTCGCAATTTCTGGTAAGAAAGCACGATAAAGCTTGGTCGAATTCGTGTTGGGAGTATTCTTTAACTAAACTCCTTTTGTATTTAATACTTGAAAAACTAATACCATTTTGTGACGATATAATAAGTTATATGAATATACTCTTAAGGACACAAAAAGGTTGATATAATGAAGTGTTCAATTGCAATTATCGGTGGTGGGATTATTGGATCCGCTGCGGCTTATTTTTTGGCACGGAGTGGGCATGCTGGTTCTGTTGTAGTTATTGAACCTGATCCAACTTACTCCGTAGCAACCACCCCACAAGGTGCTGGTGGTGTACGTCAGCAATTCAGCCTTGCCGAAAATATTGCTATGTCAAAGTTTAGTCTCGACTTCTATAAATCGTTTGACCAGCATATGTCTGACATCCCAGATTTACCCGATATCAACTTCCGCGAACAAGGATATTTGTTTGTTGTGACCAAAGATGGTGAGGAACCCCTACGCTCCAATCAAGCATTACAATCATCGATGGGCGCAAATGCAGAGTTGATTGATTACACGGAAATACGTGGTCGCTTTCCGTCGATCGAACGTGATGATATTGTGCTAGGGTGTCACACACCAGATGATGGTTGGATCGATCCAAACGCTGGGCTTTGGAGTTTTCGAAAAGCTGCAACATATCTGGGCGTAACGTATATCAAAGCAAAAGTTACAGGCATTAATTCGGACAACAGCAAGGTAACATCTCTTACGTTGGATACTGGCGATTTTATTGTGGCAGATTTTTTTATCAACACAGCTGGCCCCTGGGTCACCCCTTTAGCTAAAATGACTGGAGCTGATTTACCCGTGGTTCCTATGTGTCGTGTACAGCATTTTTGGAAATGCACACACATTCTAGAGGATCTTCCACTGATCAAAGATGAAAGCGGTATGTTTTTTCGACCTGAGGGTGAGGGTTTTGCTGGTGGTCGTCCAAGCTTTGGAATTAAACCCGGTTTTGTTGATGATATTTATTCAGGGTATTTTGCTAATTATTTCGAAGATAAAGTCTGGCCATTGATAGCAGCCCTTGTTCCAAAATTTGAAAACCTGCGCTTACAACGCAGTTGGGCGGGTCATTACGCACAAAATATACTCGATGGAAATATGATTATTGGAAAATACTCACCTTACCATGACAATATAATTACTGCTTGTGGGTTTTCCGGACACGGGATCATGCACGCCCCAGCTGTTGGACGTGCGCTTAGTGAATTAACTTTGACTGGTAGATATCAATCCCTCGATTTGGAACGCATGGAAATTACCCGCGTCCACAAAAATGAACCTTACCGAGAGGTTGGTATTAAGTAACAATGCTAAGAAAAAAACAGGGCAGTTGTGATCTATTACCTCAAATGTTTCTGCCATTGTTTCAATACTTTTTGGGGGTGTTTTTGGAGTTTTTCTAAAAATGAAAAACTCTTAAGCTATTGTTATTAAAGAGTTTTTTGGTGATCCCGAGTGGACTCGAACCACTAACCTATCCCTTAGGAGGGGATTGCTCTATCCAGTTGAGCCACGGGACCACTTTTTATTTATAGAGATTTAACTTCACGCAAAAGGCGGGATACAATACTCCGTAAATCTACTAAACATTGTCGATAGATACTTCTTTAATGAATCTATCTTTTATAACAACAGGATCCATTGTAATTACCGGAACCTTAATATTCCCAGACTCGCATTTACAAACAATTACTGTCATTTTGTTTCCAGCCAGAGCTGAGCGCATAACGGTTAATGTATCTTCTGCTTGACACTCAACCACATTCTCACATCCGCAAGCTTTTGCTACCTCTGTTAAAGATGTTTTCTTACCGGCATACGTAGGTTGATCACCAGTAGAACCATAACTTCCATTATCAATGATTA
>JAQBUS010000056.1 GCA_027623875.1 Pseudomonadota bacterium | reverse complement strand
CTAGCCGTTAAATCCATCCCCATGTTTATCTCCAGTTAATTAAAAAATTTTAAAACATATTCTACGTGTCTTCTACCTCCCACGAATACGAGGGTCCAATGCATCTCTAAGCCCATCGCCCAAATAGTTAATACTTAAAACTGTGAGGGAAATCGCTAGTCCAGGCCAAAACACTCTTTCAGGATACATTTGCAGCCAATCAGTCGCATCGTACAGCAAACGCCCCCATGTTGGAAAATCAGGAGGAAAGCCTAATCCCAAAAATGATAACGCGGATTCTGTAATAATTGCGTTCGCTATTCCCAAGGTGGCTGAAACCGTGATTGGCGAAACCACATTGGGAAGTATGTGACGAAGTATCAACTTAGCATTACTTGTTCCAATTGAACGCGCTGCTAATACAAATTCCCGTTCTTTAATAGCCAATATATCCCCTCTTACAATACGAGCAGTTGGCATCCAGCTCGTTATCCCTATCGCGACAACGATTAAAATAAAGATACCTTGTTCTGGACCAAATGCTGCATTCAACGGATCTCTGAAAAGTAACATCATTAACAATAAAAGTGGCAATAAAGGTAAAGCTAAAAATAAATCGGTTATCCGCATTAAGATGTTATCGAGCCTATTAAAAAAGCCTGCCATTACACCCACAAAGGTTCCTAAAAATAGAGAGAGACCCATAGCGGTTAAACCCACAGAGATAGATGTTTGCCCTCCAGCCATCATCCTAGCGAATGTATCCCTGCCCAACTGATCTGTTCCGAATGGATGGCCCCAGCTTACTCCCTGATTCCTCGAACGAATGTCGATATAAGTAGCATCATAAGGCCAAAACAAAGGAATAATGAAAACAGATGCAACTATAAAAACAAAAACCACACCTCCAGCCATAGCTCCTTTATGTGACTTAAGTTGGTCCCAAACATCCAACCACCTACTTCGGGGTTTTTTCTCTAAATTTTGCAAAGCCGTATCAGTCATAGCGAATCCTCGGATCAAGTATTCCATACAAAACATCAGCAATCAGATTAAATACCACTATTAGTATTGCGAACATAAACGTAAGCGTCTGAACTAGTGGTAAGTCTGTTGCTTGGATAGCAGTAATTAACAGCTGGCCTATTCCATTCACTCTAAACACTTGTTCGGTAATAATTGCTCCTCCGAAAACAGATGGGACACCTAAAGCTATAACTGTCACAACGGGTATCATGGAGTTTCTCAAAACATGAACCATCACGACTACACTCTCACTAAGACCCTTGGCGCGCGCAGTTCTAACGTAATCTTGATTCAGGTTATCTAACATAGAAGCTCTCATAAAGCGACTTATTTGAGCCGTAGTTTGCAACGCTAAAACCATAACAGGCATTACCATCTGCTTTAATTGGAGAACAAATGTATCCCAGTTAACAACCTCTAATGTTGTATCATATATTGAAGGGAACCATCCTAACTGAACCGAAAAAATAACAATGACTAAGACACCACTGAAAAATGGTGGTACGGAGTAACCTATCATTGCTACAAATGTACCAACCTGATCAAATACAGAGTACTGTTTGTAGGCAGAGTAGATACCGATTGGTAGCGCAATTAAAACACCCACAATATAAGACATTCCCACAACCCACACTGTCTGTGGAAGTCTTTGAATTACAATTTCCATTACTGGGCTACGGGTTTGCCAACTCATAACCCTTAGCTTGCCTTCGGAGAAACTACTCCCAAAGTAATAGTCAATCAAAACCTGAGGTTCCAACCAGAAAAACTGAATAACCCACTTCCAATACCGAATAGGGATAGGCTCACCCAAACCTAAAGCCAATCTCATCTGCTGCTTCACTTCAGGAGGAACTGTCAATGGAATTTGTGCCATTGGATCACCTGGTGCTAGCTCCAGAAGAAGAAAAATCACCAAACTAATAAATAACAGAGTTGGAACCATTATTATTAATCTGCGAAAAGTAAATGACAACATTTATGGGGCCTTTTTTAAAATCTAACATCTTACTATGTGGGCCCCAGAATTACTCTGGAGCCCACAAAAGGTTTATGAATAGGCTTTTAAGCCCAAACTTCATTAATTACTTGATACGGAACCAGTCCGCCGCATTCCATAATTCAGAATCCCAAGTATTCATTACCACACCACCTAAAGTATTAGAGTGCGCAGCAACTCGTCCACGGTGAGTCAAAGGAGCCATAGTATAGCTGTCTTTTGTCAACATATCGTTAAGCTTCTTAGCCAACGCATAGCGTTTTTCAATATCGCCAGTTCTAGTCAACTCAGCATGCAACGCGTCGTATGCTGGATCACAGTAACGGTTAATGTTTTCACCTTGCCATTGGTTATCTGGGCTAGGTTCATTTCCGCATAGATACGCAGCTAGGTAAGTTTGTGGATCCGTTCCATCAAAGTTGTTGGTATACATTTCAACATCCGCATAGAATTTCTGGAATGTATCTGGGCTGCCTGGATCTCCACCAAAGAAGATTGAAGCACTTAAGTTTCTCAACTCTGTCTCAACACCAATTTCTGCCCACCACTGTTTTACCAAAGCTTGGTAGTCTTGGCGAACAGCATTCGTTGATGTTTGATAAAGAACCGACAATCTCATTCCATCTTTTGTTCGAACACCATCTGATCCTGTTACCCAACCAGCACTATCAAGTAGAGCATTCGCTCCAGCAATATCTTGTTGAATACAAAAATCATTTTGTGATGAATACACTGTTGGAGCGGGAACCAAATCACATGTGGCTTTACCCATTTGTCCATATCCGATTTCAGTCAAAAGCACGCGATCTATAGCCATTGACATAGCTTTTCGAACACGAATATCACTCAAAAATGGGTGAGGTGCTTTTCGAGTTGCCCGAGTATCTTCATCTAGAGAAGGTGATGGATCGGTCATATTGAATTCGATCCGCTCCACACTAGGACCGTAGCCAGTTATGGCAACGCCTTTTCCTGCAGCTTCCATATTTTTAATTACATCTGGCGCCAATTGAAGGTTCCAAGCATAATCAAACTCTCCGGTTTCCAAAACTGATCGTCCAGCACCAGTAGCATCACCTCCACCTTTGAAAAGTAAAGTAGCAAAAGCCGGTTTGTTTGCATCTCGGTAATTTTGATTCGCAACCATTCTAATCACATCGTTTGGTTTAAAGTCTACTACCGCATATGCGCCAGTTCCTATTGGTCCAAAATTTTCCTTAGAACAAGTTTGAGCAGCTGCTCCCATACAGTTTGCAAATTGCGCCTGCTGTAAGATTGGCGTTTGCCCTCCGACAAAAGGTCCATAAGGGTTCGGCGTTGCGTCAGCAAACGTAATAACTACTGTTGCAGCATCTGGAGCCTCAACACTTGTTACTCCATTGAATTTCGCCGTGTTTGCACAACCTCCTGCTGGATCCATACAGTAATCATACGTGAACTTGACATCTGCAGCCGTAAAAGGTGTTCCATCAGACCAAACAATAGATGGGTTTAATGTCCACGTAATTGTTTTTAGGTCAGCACTAACTCCACCATTTGCTGTTGTAGGGACATTAGCAGCAAGAAACGGCACAATTCCCCCATCTGGATCATATCGAGCTAAGGGCTCAAGAATTAATGACGATGATTCGATATCCTTTGTACCATTTGACAGGTACGGGTTTAAAATTGACGGAGCCTGCCAATAAATAATTTTAACCTCTCCATCCGTTCCTCGTCCAGCAAATGCGGCAGGCGAAAACGCCAGTGCTACAGCTGCGCCGAGTATTATTGTTTTAAAGTTCATATTCCTCTCCTTTTTTTTCCCGATGAAAAATTATCTTCCCCAGGTATTCAAGCCTAGTAACACATATAAGCTCCTAAAAATCATAATTAATGGAGCCATTTTGACGTAGACATATTTCAATCGAAACTGAATCTTGATAAAATGCAAGCTACAATTTCAGTTAAACTCATTATAATTGTAGAATTCTCGTAGGAGCACGTAGTAAATATGTTATGACTTAGTCATTTAAGCCCTTTAGTCTCAAAATATAAGAAATCCCAATATAATAATTGCATTTCGAAGTAAAAAAAAATACAGTTAATTGACATGTCAGTCTCATCAAGACAGATTAGCAACTGAAAATCTAAACGTAATGTACACATTTTAATGTGTGTCTTATTATCAAGAAAGTCTGTGATGCTTGACCAAATCCAATCCCCGATTGCAACCTTTAAGAATTTAAGAGTAGAATTTGAAACCAAAGATGGGACAGTGGTAGGCGTCGAAGACGTATCATTTGAAATTAACCCTGGGGAAACTGTTTGTATTGTTGGAGAATCAGGTTCAGGAAAATCTGTTTCTTCATTATCAATGATGCGGTTAGTTGAATTTGGCGGAGGCCGTATTTCCGGAGGTGAATTAATCTTTGACAGAAAGAACGGTGACAAAGTCGACGTCGTCAAAACCAATGCTTCACTTATGAGAACAATTCGTGGAAATGAAATTGGGATGATTTTTCAAGAACCTATGACCGCCTTAAATCCTGTCTTCACAGTAGAACGTCAACTTACAGAAGGCCTAAGGTTACATAAGAAGCTTTCGAAGGCTCAAGCAAGAGCAAAGGCAATGGAACTCTTACACGAAGTTAGAATTCCTGAACCAGAACGGCGAATTAAGCAGTATCCGCATGAACTTTCTGGGGGAATGAGACAAAGAGTGGTTATCGCAATGGCAATGGCATGTGAACCTCGCCTATTAATCGCAGATGAGCCGACTACAGCGCTAGATGTGACCATCCAAGCCGAAATTTTAGCCCTAATGGATCGCTTAAAGCGAGAAACAGGGACAGCTGTAATGTTCATAACTCATGACATGGCCGTAGTAGCACAAATGGCTGATAGAGTAGTAGTAATGTACAAGGGAAAGAAAGTAGAAGAAGGGAGCGTTGAAGCTATTTTTGAAAACCCACAACACGAATATACTAAATCCTTACTTGCAGCCGTTCCCAAGTTAGGGGAAATGCAAGGCAAGCCCCTACCAGAACCAATGCGTTTAATAAAAATTAAAAATCAAAATTTAGAGCCTATACCAGGCACTAATGAACCTCTTTTAAACGTTAAAAACTTGACGACCCGTTTTCCTGTAAGGGGAGGTTTTTTTCGACGCCACATAGCAAACGTCCATGCCGTTGAAGACGTTTCTTTTACTATCAACAAAGGTCAAACACTATCTTTGGTAGGAGAGTCCGGGTGTGGGAAATCTACTGCTGGCCGTTCTCTTATTCGCCTTGTAGAACCTCTTTCCGGACAAATAGATTTGGATGGGCAAGACATTCTATCCCTACACCCTAAAGAGTTACGAAAAGCCAGGCAGCATATTCAAATGGTTTTTCAAGATCCATTTGCCTCCCTGAATCCTCAAATGCAATTATCTGATCAAGTTGCTGAACCGCTTAGAAATTACGATACTTTTCGGGGAAAGGACCTCGAAGATAGGGTAGCAGTTCTTTTTGATAGAGTTGAGTTGCCCAAAAGTTTCATGCGGCGTTTTCCTCATGAATTATCTGGTGGACAACGGCAAAGAGTTGCAATTGCAAGAGCCCTTGCCCTCAACCCAAAGCTTATCATCGCTGATGAGGCAGTTTCAGCTTTAGATGTCTCTGTCCAAGCCCAAGTTCTTAATCTAATGATGGAATTGCAATCTGAGTTAGGGCTATCATTTCTTTTTATCAGCCACGATATGGCAGTAGTTGAAAGAGTTAGTCATCACGTTGGGGTGATGTATTTGGGTAGAATAGTAGAAATAGGCCCTCGCCCCGCAGTATTCGAAAATCCACAACACCCATACACTCAAGCATTAATGAAAGCAGTTCCGATTGCGGATCCCAGAAAGAGAAAATTGGAAAAAGACCTTAACTTTAAACCAATTCCATCGCCTATTCACCCGGTTAATTATACTCCCGCTGCATCCGAGTATGCTGAGGTATCTCCGGGACATTTTGTTTTAACGTCAGAAAGTGGTTACTAGGAGGCAGTAAACCTGTCTACCTACTAAACCTTAAAAATTCTTAATCTATTTTTGGCAAAAGTGCATCGAGAGACGCCTTAGCATCCCCATAAAACATTCTGGTGTTCTCTTTATAAAATAGTGGGTTTTCGATGCCAGAATAACCCGTGCCTTGCCCTCGCTTGGACACGAACACTTGTCTTGCCTTCCAGCACTCAAGAACAGGCATACCAGCAATTGGACTGTTAGGATCATCTTGGGCAGCTGGATTCACAATGTCATTAGAACCTATAACAATTGCGACATCCGTATTTTTAAAGTCTTCATTAATTTCATCCATTTCTAGGACTATATCATATGGAACCTTAGCTTCCGCCAATAAAACATTCATATGTCCAGGCAATCTACCTGCTACCGGATGAATTGCGAATTTCACATCTTTATCTTGAGCTCTAAGTTTTCGAACCAACTCCGAGACAGATTGCTGCGCCTGAGCAACGGCCATTCCGTAACCAGGAATTATGATGATACTATTTGCATCGTTTAACGCTGCTGCAACGCCATCCACATCAATAGAGATTTGTTCGCCTTCGACTTCCATTTGTGGTCCGGATACTCCACCAAAACCACCCAAAATTACTGAAACAAATTTCCTATTCATGGCCTTACACATGATATAGCTCAGGATCGCGCCCGAAGAGCCTACCAAAGCTCCTGTTACAATTAGCAAATCGTTACCAAGAGTAAATCCGATAGCAGCAGCAGCCCAACCAGAATAACTATTCAGCATTGAAACCACGACAGGCATA
>JAQBUS010000055.1 GCA_027623875.1 Pseudomonadota bacterium | reverse complement strand
CTCAGCTATCGTCGCGCCGGCCATGAAACCTAACGCTGTAGTAGCGATTAATAACTTTTTCATATATTTCCCCCTATTGGAATTTTTATTTATCAACAATTAAGTGCCCCCCAGTTTATGGCCTTTTTATTGAAAAGGAAAGTCTCTTTTAGCTTAAGTAAGTTTTTGATTAAAACTTACTAAAAAAATTACTACTTATAAAGTTTAACACATATTTAATTCATAACATATTTAACCATGAAGCCTTCCTGTTTTAAAAGATTTTATCCTAAACATCTCTGGATAACACCCACCAGAACCTAACTCCTTAACGCCCGCATTAACACTTTAGACGCGTTAGAAAGATAAAATATTTGCTTTAAGCTAGGATATTATATACTTGAAGTAAACTTTCACTTACATTATGTTTTAGAGTATATTTGGCAACAAATTTTGCCCTACTTGGCAGATAAAAATCCAAAATAGCTCGGGTAAAGCTGAAAGGAAAAATTTAATGCACATAGCCTGCCTTGGTGGAGGACCTGCTGGCCTTTACTTTTCAATCTCAATGAAACTTCGAGATCCAACTCATGATATTACTGTTTTTGAAAGAAATGGGCCAAACGATACTTTTGGTTGGGGTGTTGTGTTGTCAGATGATGCTTTGGAAAGCCTGCGAAGAAATGACCCAATAAGCGCACAGGCCATAAGTGATCATTTTTCCTACTGGGATGACATGGCTGTAATACATAACGGAGTCCGTTCTGTCTCCGGCGGGCATGGCTTTGCTGGGATTGGTCGAAAAAAAATGCTTAACCTTCTTCAAGAACGAGCTTGCTCTCTGAATATAGACTTAAGATTTGATACCGAATTTTTATCTGTAGAGACTTACAAAAAAAACTATGATTTAGTGGTCGCTACAGACGGATTAAATTCACAAACTAGAAACGAATACGCCTCGGTATTCAAGCCGGATATTGATGTTCGGTCATGTAAGTTTGTTTGGTTAGGTACAAAACAAAAATTCAACGACGCTTTTACGTTTATATTCGAAAAAACCGAGTTTGGCTGGATGTGGGCACATATTTACCAATTTGATAAGGACACAGCAACCTTCATTGTCGAATGTTCTCAAGATACCTTTAACAATTTCAAGTTTCAGGAAATGAGTAAAGACGATATTATAAAGACTTGCGAGACGGTCTTTGCTGCTCATCTTGGTGGAAACAGATTATTATCTAATGCAGATCATTTGCGCGGATCAGCAGTTTTCATGAACTTTCCGCGTGTTTTGTGTGAGCAATGGTACCACGAAAATATTGTACTTTTAGGGGATGCATCTGCAACAGCGCATTTTTCAATTGGTTCAGGAACCAGACTGGCTTTTGACAGCGCAATAGCTCTTGCCGATTATTTGCATACGGAACCTACCTTACTGGCATCATTTAAAAGATACCAAGATGAGAGCCGCGTTGAAGTCTTGAGATTGCAATCAGCAGCGCGCAATTCGCTAGAATGGTTTGAAGATATTCAGCGTTACATTGGTCTACACCCGGTACAGTTTAACTATTCGTTGCTGACTAGGTCTCAAAGGATTAGCCATGAAAATTTACGGCTCCGTGATGCTCAATCCTTAGAAACAGCAGAAAGGTGGTTTCAGCTTAAGGCAGGCGCTTCTGAAAATGCGCCAACTCGTGCCCCTATGTTTGCTCCATTTAAATTACGCGACATGCTATTAAAAAATCGTATAGTTGTTTCTCCTATGGCTCAATATAAGGCCCTACATGGAATTCCTAATGACTGGCACTTAATTCACTATGGCGAACGGGCAAAGGGGGGCGCAGGGCTTGTTTACACTGAAATGACTTGCGTTTCTGCTAATGGACGAATTACGCCAGGATGCCCCGGCCTATATGACGATCAGCATGAGACTGCTTGGAAAAAACTGACTCATTTTGTTCACTCAGAAACATCCGCTAAGTTGTGCTGTCAAATAGGCCATTCAGGTCGCAAAGGATCGACTAAATTAGGATGGGAAGGGATGGATAAGCCTTTATTAAAAGACAATTGGGAATTGATTTCAGCCTCTCCAATCCCTTGGTCTCCTGATAACGCCACACCCCGAGAAATGTCTCGCGCCGATATGGATATTGTAACTGCTGATTTTATAAGCGCAACCAAAATGGCTGAGCGTGCAGGATTTGACATGATTGAGCTTCATGCAGCGCATGGTTACCTAATCTCGTCGTTTATATCACCGTTATCAAATAAGCGTATAGATGAATACGGTGGTTCATTAGAAAACAGAATGAGATATCCTCTTGAGGTTATCCAAGAAATGCGCTCTGCTTGGCCGAAAGACAAGCCGTTAGGGGTTCGTATATCGGCACACGATTGGGTCGAAGGCGATGGTGTAACACCAGATGAAGCAGTAAAAATTTCAAAACTATTTTTTGTTGCTGGTGCTGATATTATTGATGTTTCAGCTGGTCAAACCTCTATCGACGCTAAACCGGTTTATGGCCGCATGTTTCAAACACCATTTTCGGATAGAATTCGTAATGAGGCCGGCCTCAAAACTATGGCTGTTGGAAATATTTATGAAGCTGACCATGCGAATTCAATTTTAATGGCAGGGCGTGCAGATTTAGTATGTATTGCGCGTGGCCACTTATCTGATCCTTATTGGACATTACGTAAGGGAGCAGAGATAGGAGACCGGCATTCGGAATGGCCGTTGCCGTACGAAGCAGGTCGAGATCAACTTTGGCGCCTCTCTGATAGGAATGTGGAGGCCATAGGAAAGGTATGAGTGTGCAGGGTAGGCATGTAATAATAACTGGCGGAAGTAGTGGTGTTGGTGAGGTAACTGCAAAGCTTTTTGTTACTTCTGGCGCTCGAGTTACAATCTTAGGGCGGTCGAAAGAGAAACTGGTTTCTCTGGGAATAAATTATCAGATATGCGATGTTTGTGATGACTCCGCTGTAACCAAAGCTTTTAACGCAGCACGAGCCTCTCTAGGCCCTGTAACCGGGGTTATTGCTAGTGCAGGTATTGCAGCAAGCGCACCATTCTCCAAAATGACAAGAGCTGACTTGCAAGAAATTATTGATGTTAACTTAATTGGAGTGTTTAATGTTTGGCAGGAAGCCCTGCCCGATATGACCAAAGAAGGCTGGGGAAGAATGATCGCTATCTCATCAACCGCTGGGTTAAAGGGTTTTCCTTATGTATCGGGTTATTGCGCCTCTAAACACGCTGTTGTTGGATTGACGCGATCACTTGCAGTGGAATTGGCTCAAACTGGAATTACAGTAAATGCCATATGCCCAGGTTTTATCGACACACCAATGTTGCACAGGTCTATTAATAATATTGTTGCAAAGACAGGGCTGCAAGCGAATGAAGCACGCCAAGCTCTAATATCAAATAATCCGCAGGGACGTTTTATTGAGGCTGACGAAGTGGCTCAGACTGCACTATGGCTTTGTTCTGAGGGGGCGAGGTCTGTGAACGGCCATACACTGAGCATATCCGGAGGGGAGATATGAACCTCAAGCAAGGTGATGCAGTACATAAATCAAATGACAAATCTAGACTTAGGCTCTGGTTGAAATTGCTCAAATCTAGTAACCTAATTGAGGATCAGTTACGTCGGTTTTTTCGTGACAAACACTCAACAACGCTACCAAGATTTGATGTTATGGCCGCTCTTTCCCGATATCCGTCAGGTTTAAAAATGAGCGAAATATCAGGACTTTTGCGAGTGTCTAACGGAAATGTAACCGGAATTGTCGATCGACTGAACTCTGAGGGGTTGGTTCAACGAGTGTCAGTGCCGGGTGATAGACGTGCTCATCTCGTAATACTTACATCAGAAGGTGAAAAAATGTTTGAACACTTAGTTGGCGAACACACGACCTGGATTAATGAAAAACTAGGGGGAATAAGCCTCGAAGAGGTTAAAGGCTTTATTAAACGCCTCGACTACCTTAACAAAACACTGGAGGATGAAAAATGACAATGAGATCCAACGTTAAACATTTTAAATGTGAAATAGAAGGGAAAGTTGCCCACTTGTCCCTTTATCGCCCGGATAAAAAGAACCCTCTTAGTTTCGAAAGTTACGCCGAGTTGCGAGACTGGTTCCTAGATTTGCGACATGCAGAAGATATCAATGCCGTTATCTTTGGACCAAATGGTGGTAACTTTTCTTCTGGGGGTGATGTCCACGAAATAATTGGTCCGTTAACAAAAATGAATATGAAGGATCTACTATCATTTACACGCATGACTGGTGATTTAGTTAAAGCCATGATAAATTGCGGGAAGCCAGTAGTAGCCGCTATCGATGGGGTTTGTGCGGGCGCTGGGGCAATAATCGCAATGGCATCTGACCTAAGAATTGCGACGCCGGAAGCCAAAACGGCCTTCCTTTTTAACCGTGTTGGGTTAGCCGGATGTGACATGGGAGCTTGCGCTATACTCCCACGCTTAATTGGTCAAGGTAGAGCTGCTGAACTACTTTATCTTGGTCGAAACATGAGTTCCGATGAAGGGTTTTCTTGGGGTTTTTATAATAAAATTGTTTCATCAGAAGAACTTAATGAAGCTGCCTTGAGTCTAGCAAATCGGATTGCCGAAGGTCCAAGTTTTGCCAATATGATGACTAAAACTATGTTAGCTCAGGAATGGGCTATGTCCATTGAGCAAGCTATTGAGGCAGAGGCTCAGGCACAGGCGATTTGTATGCAAGGAGAGGACTTCAAACGAGCTTACGCGGCCTTTGTCGCCAAAGAACGACCTATTTTTAGGGGCAACTGATGGCAGATATTAGTTTTTTAAGTTGGCCCTTTTTTGAGGAATGTCACCGTAAATTAGCACATGAAATTGATCAATGGGCGGCTAAGTCACTCGGCTCTATTAGCCATGAAAATAATGATGCTGCATGCCGGGAACTGGTCTCCGAACTAGGGGCCGCTGGGTTCCTTTCTTATTCAGCAATAGATCCAGACACAAACTCTAGCTTAGATGTTCGTAGCCTGTGTTTAATACGCGAGACTCTTGCGCGACATGATGGGCTGGCCGATTTTTCCTTTGCAATGCAAGGATTGGGAACAGGAGTAATCTCACTCTTTGGATCTCAGGCTCAGAAACAAGAATGGCTTCCTCTAACTCGAACCGGCAAGGCGATTTCTGCCTTTGCACTGACTGAACCACAGTCTGGTTCTGACGTTGCCAATTCGACAATGAGCGCGACTCCAGATGGAAATGGTTTTATTCTTAATGGTGACAAAACATGGATATCAAATGGCGGCATCGCCGATATCTATACCGTTTTTGCACGGACCGGTGAGGCTCCTGGCGCCCGCGGGCTGTCAACTTTTCTGGTCCCAGCAGATACTCCTGGTCTCCAGGTCTCTTCACGTCTCAAAGTTATGGCCCCGCATCCGTTAGCCTCACTTAAGTTTACAGATTGCCGCATTCCAGGATCAGCATTGGTTGGAGAGAGCGGTTCAGGTTTCAAGATTGCAATGGCAGTTTTAGATATCTTCCGTTCAACAGTTGCAGCGGCAGCACTTGGATTTTCCCGAAGAGCGCTTGACGAATCTCTAAAGCGTGTAACAACTCGCCATGTTCAGGGCGCCCCTCTATTTGAAATGCAGATGGTTCAAGGGCATATTGCCGATATGGCTCTAGACGTAGACGCTGCAGCTTTGCTGACATATCGTGCAGCGTGGGCAAAAGACAGTGGGGCGCCCCGCGTCACACGTGAAGCAGCCATGGCGAAGCTTTTCTCAACTGAACAAGCCCAACAGGTTATAGATAAAGCGGTTCAGCTTCATGGTGGTGATGGTGTTAAATCAGAGGAAACTGTTGAAAAGCTATACCGAGATATTCGAGCGCTTCGTATATATGAAGGGGCAACTGATGTTCAAAAATTAATTATAGCTCGACAAACGCTTAACTTATTTCAGGCGGAGTGACTATGCTAAAAAAAAGTAGTCACACGGACAGTTTCTCAAGGGACAATCTTCCGCCAGTCGGGCAATGGCCCGACTTTCTTCTTGATAACTTTAAATATCCTGACCAACTAAATGCTGCGATAGAATTGACAGACACCCAAGTTGCGCGGGGACACGGTGAGAAGATTGCGCTTATCGGTAATGGCCGACAGCGTACTTATAAAGAATTAGCTGAGTGGACAAATCAACTAGCACACGTTCTGGTCGATGATTTTGGTTTACAACCGGGCAATCGGGTCCTGATTAGATCTGCTAACAATCCTGCTATGGTGGCTGTTTGGTTGGCTGCAACAAAGGCTGGTGCCGTTGTAGTCAATACTATGCCGATGCTGCGAGCGACAGAACTTGAAAAATATATCGTTAAGGCCGAAATCAGCATTGCGCTGTGCGACGTACGCCTGATAAATGAATTAAAGAAGTGTCTTCAAACAAGCAAATTCTTAAAGACGTTAGTTGGCTTTGATGGGACCTCAGGCCACGACTCTGATTTCGACCGTTTAGCTCTTAAAAAACCGGTTCATTTTGATGCTGTTCAGACATCGCAAGATGATGTTGCTCTAATAGGTTTTACTTCTGGATCAACAGGAGATCCAAAGGGAACAATGCATTTTCATCGAGACCTCCTAATAATTGCGGATGGTTATGCCAAAGAAATCATAAATGTCGTACCAGACGATATATTTGTTGGATCACCTCCACTAGCCTTTACTTTTGGCCTCGGGGGATTAGCTATTTTTCCATTACGATTTGGAGCGACAGCAATATTACTAGAAGATGCTTCGCCACCCAACATGATCGAAATTATCGAAAAATTTAGTGCAACA
>JAQBUS010000054.1 GCA_027623875.1 Pseudomonadota bacterium | reverse complement strand
ATTAATTTTGCTTGGTGTTTTAGGGTTTGAGAGTATTTCTAAACTTTGGCCAAGGGCTGAATTTATAATATTTTTGGCTGGGGTTCTTTTCCTTCTGGGATATGGAGCTTTGGCGTTTAAGTCTGCCATATATAGTACTAAAACATTGAAGGCTGCCACTGGGTCTAAGGACAAGATTGGTGGATTGGTCGCTACGACTTTGTCTCTTACTTTTCTTAATCCGCATGTGTATCTTGATACAACCATTTTTCTGGGGTCGGTTGCTTCTCAATATCAAGAAGGAAGGTTAATCTTTGGGTTTGGAGCAATGACGGCATCTTTTGTGTTTTTTTACAGTTTAGGATTTGGCGCTAAATTTCTTTCGCCACTTTTTGAGCGTGCTAACGCTTGGCGATTTGTGGATGTGTTTGTTGGTTTAACTATGTGGTTGATTGCTATCAAAATGATACTGAGTAATTAGCGCTTGTATAGTTTTGACCAGAAGTATTTAGCTTAATTATGAGTGAACCGATAAATAGACCTCTTGTGGGCATGGCTTGGATGTTTTTGACGGGGGTTCTGTTTATCGGGGTCACTGCAATAGTTAAATATGTCGGGGATGGATTACCTCCAGCTGAATCGGCTTTTTTGCGGTATGTTATAGGGCTAGTTTTTTTTATTCCGATAATTGGGGAATTTAAGAAAGTAAAATTATCACGTCGAGATTTGAAGTTATTTGCATTTCGGGGGATTGCCCATAGTTTAGGTGTAACTCTTTGGTTTTATGCAATGACATCGATTACTATGGCCGAAGTTACAGCGATGAGTTTTCTTACTCCGGTTTTTGTGACTGTCGGTGCAGCAATATTTTTAGGAGAAAGATTCTCTAGTGTTCGATCGTTTGCGATTCTTATTTCGCTAATCGGTGTATTAATAATCCTTCGACCAGGCTTTAGGGAACTGTCTCTAGGTCACCTTACGATGATCCTTAATGGTATTTTTTTTGCTATTTCCTATTTGATAGCAAAAGTTATGGCCGACAAGGCGAGCCCTTTAGTTGTAGTTGGAATGCTTTCCATTATGGTAACAATTGGTTTAGCGCCGTTGGCATTTCTTGTATGGGTGCCTCCAACACCTGTTCAATTAGGTTGGATGGGTTTATTGGCACTTGTGGCGACTGTAGGCCATTACACGATGACATTGGCCCTAAGAGCAGCACCTATAAGCGTAACCCAGCCGATAAGTTTTTTGCAACTGGTTTGGTCGATAATGATTGGAGTGTTTGTATTTATGGAAGGTTTTGATAAATGGGTTTTTATTGGAGCAACTTTAATTCTGCTCTCAGTAAGCTTTATCATGTGGAGAGAGGCCCACGTTCGCCGTAGGGTGATCACTCCAGTTGCCTTGGAAACCAAACTTTAAATTCTTGATAAAAAATGGTGTTATAGCATTTATTAGTATGGGCATTCGTTAAGTTGAAAATAAAAATGGATGGTTATTTACCCATATTATTTAAGTGCATTCATTAAAGCGGATTTTCACTTGTACAGCTATTTTTATAACAATGTTGGTTTGAATTAATTTTCTAAAATATAGGGGAGTGTTTCTCTTATGTTATGGTCGACTTTTAACCTGCTCTCTAGCGCAGGAACAGATCTTTGGTGGCAATCAGTTCTAGTACAAATCCGACACGAAATTCCAATAGGCTCAAACGCTTTAGAAGAGGCAGGAACTAGGTCGTCTGCATACACAAGAGCTTCAGAATAGCTAATTTCACAACCTATTGCAATCGCGTACCTGCGTGTAGGAGAATTGAAGGATCCACCAGGTTTTGAAACGCTTTGAGCGAGGCTTATATACCTCACACCGTCTGGGGTCTCGGCTAGTTGGCGAAGTAATCGACCAGGGGTCTCAAATGCTCTATGTACATTCCAAAGAGGGCATGCGCCTCCAAAGCGCGCGAACTGAAGGCGTGTCGCTGAGTGACGTTTCGTTATGGTTCCAGCCTGATCAACCCTAACGAAAAAGAACGGAACACCTTTCTTTCCAGGCCGCTGTAGTGTTGATAGCCGGTGGGCAATTTGTTCAATGGATGCCCCGAATGAATAAGATAACTCTTCCAGGTCATGGCGAGATTTTTGGGCTGCTTCTAGGAAATCTTCATACGGCAACATTGCGGCTCCAGCGAAATAATTAGCCAACCCAATTTTGGCAATCATTCGAGTTGTGTTGGTTCTAAATTTTGCAGCGTCTAATGTTGTTTCTAATAGTGCATCATATTTGATTAGAGAAATTTGATGAAAGATTTGAAACCGCTGAGTCGAAGGCGTTGATCTTGTTGAAATATAAAGCGTTTTTGTATCCTCTTCGAATCTACGAAGGGGCCCCATGCTTGTGTATTTTATATTTAAGTCTGGATGCTCTGATATCAAAATATCCGATTTTAGACTTTTTGAAAAAAGTTCAGCGGCTTGATCAATAGGGTCTATGTAATTGTCAAGGTAATGAAAAAAATCTCTTACTTCTTCCCAAGGGCTCGGTTCAATGTTGATATTTTCATGCCCTAATGCTTCGTCAAAAGAGGCGAGGCGATCATGAAGGTGGCGGTATGCGCGGTGTAAGTTTAAGAAGGCTTTTGTGAAATTCGGGGCATTTGAGGCACTTAATCTAAGATCAGCATCTGGTGGTGTTAAGTCGCTAAAAACAGGATCTGTAAAAGCTTCTCTCATATCCGTTAACATCCTCTCAGAGTCACCTGTGCTAAACTCTGTAATATCTAGACCAAACTCTTGGGCGAGTGATAGCATTACTCCGGTACTTATGGGGCGGTTATTGTTTTCCATTTGATTGAGATACGGCAGCGATACATTTAGTTTATATGAAAACTCTTTTTGAGTGAGGCCGATGCGCGTTCGGATCTCTCTTATCTTGGTTCCAGCATAAAGTTTTTGTTGAGGCATGGGGGTAACCTTTGCAGTTTTGTTAATATATTATTAAACTTTGCAAAGTGGTTTATGCAATAGGGTTATGTTTCAGCAATTGTTTTAGCCCTTTGTATTACATACAAAATAGAAATTAAACATAATATGGCGCTTGTAAGCATTATTAGTTGCAATGGATAACTTCCGTTCCCTCTTTCCAAAAGAGCTCCCGCAAGAGCTGATAAGGCAGCGCCACCACCAATCATTATTGCCCCACCGATGCCACTTGCCGTACCCGCTATTCTGGGTCTTACGGATAGCATACCTGCGGTTGCGTTCGGTAAGGTTAAGCCATTTCCAAGACCTACGAGGATACAAAACCCAAAAAACACTAACGGGCTTCCGTAGCCCATAAGAGTAAGGATTAATGATGATGCCATGCCGAGGGTCAGAAGCGAAGCTCCCGCAAGAATCATAGGATTAATTCCAAGTCGTTTTGAATATATTCCGGTTAAAAGGTTTCCAACAAGGTACCCTGTTGCCGGAATTCCGAATAGAAGGCCCGTTTGAGATGATGATAACTTAAACACATGCGTGGCTACATACGGGGCTCCGCCGAGAAATGCAAAAAAGGTTCCTGAAGAAAAAGTTGCAGCCAGTACATATCCCCAAAACCTTCTAGATGCGAAGAGTTCTGGGTATTCTTGAAACTGTTCAAAAAGGCTCTTTCCAGTGGAACTGGCTGTTTCTCCTTGGTCAAACCATATTACGATTAAAAGTAAAAAGCCGAATGCAGTCATAAAAATAAAAATGGACCGCCATCCGAACATGCCGTCAAGCATGCCTCCGATCATTGGAGCAAACATCGGGACTAAGGCCATTCCCATAGTTACATAACCTATCTTAGAGGCTGCTTCGTCTTGCGAGAAAATGTCTCGAACCACAGCTCTACTAATAACCATGCCGATAGCAACGAAGGCCTGTATCATTCTAAAAGTTAGGAAAACCTCTATGCTTGTCGCAAAGTAACAGCCAATTGAGGCAAAAATAAAAACACTAATGCTCCATAAGGCAGTAGGTCTGCGACCAAATCTATCGGATAGTGGTCCAACTATAAATTGAACTAAGGCTGTGAAGGCTAAATATAAAGAGACAGACAGCTGAATAACGCTATATTCAGTTTTTAAGTCAACCGTCATGCTGGGTAGGGACGGTAAAAATACGCTCATACTCATAGCGCCAATGCCTGCTAGCAGAATAAGTGTAAATATATGAGGAGGTGTGGTCCTATCAAAGATACGAGAATTTTTCTGGTTTTCCATAGCAGAGTATTATTTCTCTTTCAGCGGGACTTAAAGAGTAAACTAAAGGAAAGGTAAGTTTAATATTTGCAAATTTGCAATTTGCAAATATTAATAGCAATTTTATTTGCAAATATGCCAATCTGTCCTTTTTGTTTATTAAAAAAGTAAGTATCAAACAGGTGAAGGTTTAGGAGTTATAGCTATTGAGCGATAAGTTAAGAGATTTGGAAGCCCGCAGGGAGACAGCCCTACAGGGTGGTGGTGATAGGCGGGTGACTGCCCAACACGCAAAAGGCAAGCTGACAGCTAGGGAAAGAATTGATTTACTTCTTGATGCTGAATCCTTTGAAGAATTTGATATGTTTGTTGCCCATAGGTGTATCGAGTTTGACATGCAATCTGAGCGTCCCTTTGGTGATGGAGTTGTTACAGGATGGGGTACAATTAATGGCAGATTAGTCTATGTTTACTCGCAGGATTTTACTGTGTTTGGTGGATCTCTGTCGGAAACACATGCAGAAAAGATTTGTAAGATTATGGATATGGCCATGCGCAATGGGGCTCCGATTATTGGAATTAACGATTCTGGGGGTGCGCGCATTCAGGAAGGTGTTTCGTCACTGGCCGGGTATGCTGAAGTGTTTCAGAGAAACGTACTCGCAAGTGGGGTTGTCCCTCAAATATCTCTTATTATGGGACCATGCGCTGGGGGCGCGGTCTATTCACCAGCCATGACAGATTTTATTTTTATGGTTAAAGATAGCAGTTATATGTTTGTGACCGGTCCAGATGTTATCAAAACTGTGACTAATGAAATTGTGTCAGCTGAATTACTCGGTGGAGCGTCTACTCATACAAAAAAATCATCTGTTGCTGACCTTGCTTTTGAAAATGATGTTGAAGCTATCTTGGAAGTTAGAAGGTTTATTGATTTTCTTCCTTCCAATAATAAGTCGAAATCTCCGGTGAGACCATTTTATGATGATCTGAACAGGGTTGAAGAAAGCCTGGATACGTTAGTGCCCAGCACATCAAATTCACCTTACGACATGAGGGAGTTAATTCTGAAATTATCAGATGAAGGTGATTTTTACGAAATTCAGAAAGATTTTGCTCAAAATATTTTGATAGGTTATATTAGATTAGAAGGTCAAACTGTTGGAGTGATTGCGAACCAACCTCTAGTTTTAGCAGGATGCCTGGATATTGATTCATCAAGAAAAGCGGCTCGTTTTGTTCGTTTTTGTGATGCATTTGAAATCCCTATTCTTACTCTTGTTGATGTTCCTGGCTTCCTTCCAGGCCTTGCTCAGGAGCATGGAGGTGTAATAAAGCACGGGGCTAAGCTTCTTTTTGCATATGGAGAGGCTACTGTCCCCAAGGTAACAGTCATAACTAGAAAGGCCTACGGTGGTGCTTACGATGTAATGTCTTCAAAACATCTAAGGGGTGATTTTAATTATGCTTGGCCAACGGCAGAAATAGCAGTGATGGGATCTAAGGGTGCGGTAGAGATTTTATATAAATCTGAGCAAGAGGATTCAGTAAAGATTTCTAAAAGAATATCTGATTATGAGGGTAAATTTGCCAATCCATTTGTGGCCGCCGAGCGTGGTTTTATTGATGATGTTATTCTACCTCGAAATACCCGCAAAAGAATTTCTAGAGCTTTCGCATCGCTTCGTGGGAAATCTCTTATGAATCCTTGGAAGAAACATGATAACATACCCTTATAACAATTACGTTTGTGATCTAATGGCAACATATCGAATTTGTAGGGTAAATAAACTAAATGCTTTATACTTTTTAACTCAAATTGCGATCTCAGGTTGCAATTGCATAATCAACAAAGTATTTAAGAATAAAGCTGGTAAAAAATTAGCTTTGGTTTCGGAAAAGATATACAGGAGACAAAAATGTCTAAGAGCATTAAAATTATCGCAGCACTCGGCCTTGTCGCTATTCTTGGAGCATGTTCAACACCTGCTCCCACAGTCGTTCAAGCTGAGCCAGTACTTAATAAACTTTAGGTTTATTCGAGGATGGGTTTTAGGACCCATCCTTTCAAACATATCGTTAACTTTTACCCCAAAGGTTATCGATGATAAAGCATAAGGGGTTCCCATCTAGACTACCTGGAACAGATTTTCAGTTTACGGTGCGCCGTGAAAACAAAAATGGTCCTACGCCTATTATTTCTAGAGAGAGATATTTAGATCGAAAACCTTCCGATAAGCGGGCTGATGAAGGTTTTTTAGAGGCTTTGTGGAGTTATTTTGGTGATTCTACCTTTTGCCGGGGAAATTTGGACGCTGGTCGAATTTGCTGGTTTTTTGGTAGAGAAATTGTTTCAGTTGAAGATTTTTTTGACTCAAAAGATTATGATGCTCTTCTAAGAATTGACCAAGCAGCCGCACGCCGTGCATTCCCAAAGATTTTTGATCGTCATTAATAGAAACATTTTTGGCCTATTACATAAGCTTAACCAGGGAATAATATCGGGAATATTGAGGAAAACAAATGTTCAAAAAAATATTGGTAGCAAACCGGGGTGAGATTGCTTGCAGAGTTATAAAAACTGCTTCAAAAATGGGTATAGCAACCGTAGCAATTTACTCTGATGCGGACGTAAATTCTCTTC
>JAQBUS010000053.1 GCA_027623875.1 Pseudomonadota bacterium | reverse complement strand
TATTTTAAGCAATCTATCTGAGGGAGATCTAAGATACGCCTTAGTCTTACTTTGAATTTCATTAGGTTATTTTTTTATTATAATTATTTGAACCTGTTATGGCTACTATTACTTTAAAGTATGGTTTTACTTTCTAAAACTGTCTAATTTAATCACTTTAGAAGTCTCTTCTCTGTGAGTAGTTTCGACACTTTCTTTTTCATCTAATTGTTCATCATTCTTTTCAGTGTTTTCTTCAAAGCGCAAACCAAACTCCACTGACGGGTCTGAAAAACTTTTGACAGACTCAAATGGAATCGACAAATGTTCTGGGTAATCTCCAAAATTTAATGTGATTTCAAAAAAATCAGTATGAACTTTTAGTTCATCAAACCAGTTTTGTATCACAATAGTCATCTCTTCAGGATGTTTTTCTAATAGCCAGTTTGCCATCGCTACGCTTGGGTGTTGAGAGTTAAACGTTATAAAAAAATGGTGGTTCCCGGGTAATCCATCACTTGCTACATCGGATAAAACCTCGGAAATTAAATTCCGCATCGCTCGATGCATTTTATTTCCATAATCTATGCTATTTGACATTTATTTAACCTTCTTACTTATTGTATAACCCTAATAATCAATTTAAATTGTTAACGCGAAATCCATCCCCCACCAAATATTCTAGAGCTACGACTGTCATAAAACACACAAGCTTGCCCAGGAGAGACTCCCTCTTCTGGAGTCAAAAGTTCTATAATAGCTGTGGTCTTAGATAGAGGCTTTATTATAGCGTCTTGTGCAGGTTGAGTGGATCTTATTTTCACTTTGATGGCCCAACTAATTTGGCTGTCAAATTGGACATCACCAAGCCAGTTGATTTGTTTTACCAATAAGAGGTGAGTTGCTAGGGATGATTTAGGACCTACGATAACCTTCTTATTTTCGACATCGATTTTTACAACATATAATGGGTCTTTCATGCCTCCAATACCTAAGCCTTTACGTTGACCTATAGTATAATATATTACCCCGTTGTGACTGCCTAATACTCCCCCATTTTCGTGAATTATTTCACCTGGATCACAAGCACTAGGTCGAAGTTTTTCAATTACAGCAGCGTAATTTCCATTGGGAACAAAGCAAATATCTTGGCTGTCCGGTTTACTGGCAACACTTAAGCCATATTTTTGAGCGAGTTTTCTTGTTTCCAATTTAGACTTTAAATGACCCAATGGAAATCTTAAATAGCCAAGTTGTTCTGTTGTAGTGGAAAATAAAAAATATCCTTGATCGCGTGTTGGGTCGGCCGCAGAGTGCAACTCTGGACCTAAAACGCCAATTTTCCTTTGTATATAGTGCCCCGTAGCCATACAATCGGCGTTTAGATCTTTTGCAGTTTCTAGTAGGTCTTTAAATTTGACTTTTTCATTACAACGTATGCAGGGTACTGGAGTCATTCCTGCAAGATAGCTGTCGGCAAAATCGTCAATTACAGACTCTTTGAATGAACTTTCGTAATCTAGAACGTAATGAGGAAACCCCATTTCATCTGCAACTCTACGTGCGTCGTGAATATCTTGCCCTGCACAGCACGCGCCCTTTTTTTTAAGGGCAGCTCCGTGGTCATAAAGTTGAAGAGTTACACCAATGACATCGTAACCTTCTTCAGCTAATTGGGCTGCTACTACTGAACTATCTACTCCCCCAGACATGGCCACAACAACTCGAGTTTGAGATGGAGGTTTTGCAAAACCTAAGGAATTTAGTGTTAAATTGTTCATTTCAAGTGCCATCCGTCTATCCCAGGCATAAAATCTTTATGGTTTGGTCAAATCGTATACCAAAAGCTCCCTTTGATCCAGTTTTCGTCTCTAATATATCTCTATAAAGATGTAAATTATAGAATTAATAGTTTAACATGTGGTATTATCCGTAAAGATTGATTGGAAAAGGTCTAAATGACAGCGAATAAAGACAGCAAAATAGGTCTAGGGGAATCTCATCTTGGCTTCCTAGGTGATAAAAAAGATGAAATGATTGTCGTTGAAATGAAACATGCGTCAATAAGTTTACGTAAGGCAAACCTTGAGTATTATACAAATGATACCCCAAGTATGTCTGATGCCGATTACGATGTTTTAAAAAGGCATTATGAAAAACTTGAGTTAAATTTTCCACATTTAAAGTTAAAAAATAGTCCGATTAATGAGATTGGTGGCCCTCTGTCCGAGGGTTTTTCTAAAATCGAACATAACGTTCGTATGCTATCATTGGGAAATGCTTTTAACAGTAAAGATGTAAAAGATTTTGATGATCGTATTCGCAAATATTTGAACCTCGGGCCGACAGAAATCGTGGAATATACTGCTGAACCAAAAATCGACGGATTGTCATTGTCGGTGATGTATGAGTACGGGGAGTTAGTTTATGCAGCGACGCGTGGAGATGGAGTAATTGGAGAGAATGTAACAAATAATGCTAGAGTAATTGACAGCATTCCAAAGGTTTTAGTTGGAGCTCCAGATAAACTTGAAGTGCGAGGTGAGATCTATATGACCCATGAAGATTTTCATCAACTTAACATCAAAAGTGCTGAAGATAAAAAAAGACTCTTTTCAAATCCTAGAAATGCTGCTGCTGGGTCACTGAGGCAGCTGGATTGTGAGATAACTAAGCAAAGGCCTCTTAAATTTATAGCCTATGCTTGGGGAGCATTAAGTAGCTCGATCGGTGAAACGCAATTTACTTCAATCCAAACAATGAAAAATCTGGGATTTAAAGTTAATCCTTTAACTTTCAATTGTGCCTCTACTGAAGAACTACTTGTTCATTATAATTTGATAGAGCAAAAAAGGGCGACATTAGGATATGATATCGATGGAGTGGTATATAAGGTTAACAACCTTTCATTTCAGGAACGGTTAGGTTTTCGATCCACAACTCCAAGGTGGGCTATTGCACATAAATTTGCAGCTGAGCTTGCATGGACTTGGCTAGAGGCAATAGAAATTCAGGTTGGGAGAACAGGAGCCTTATCGCCTGTTGCCAGGTTAAAACCGGTAACTGTTGGTGGTGTAGTTGTTTCGAACGCAACATTGCATAATGAAGATTATATCGCCGGCTGGGATTCCCAAGGTAATGCCTTGAGGGAAGGGCAAGATATTCGAATTGGCGATTGGGTTCAGGTTTATAGGGCTGGGGATGTAATACCAAAAATTGCAAATGTAGATTTGAGCAAGAGAGGGGTTGGGAGTGTAGTTTATGATTTTCCTAAAAACTGTCCAGTTTGTGGTTCTATTGCTGTGAGAGACTTGGGCGACGCTGTTAGAAGATGCGGCAGTGGTATAACATGCCCCGCTCAAAAAATAGAAAGACTAAAACATTTTGTGGGAAGGTCTGCTTTTGATATTGAGGGTTTGGGTGGAAAACAGATAGAATCTTTTTTTAACGATGACCTGCTTTCTATAGAAGGGCCGTCAGATATCTTTACATTGAGAAAACGCGACGAACAAAACGCTATTAAATTACAAGATAGAGACGGTTGGGGTAAAAAATCTGCTGAGAAACTTTTTGATGCCATCGATATAAGTCGGACTATTTCTCTTGGAAGATTAATATTTTCTCTTGGAATAAGGCAGGTTGGTGAGCAGGCTTCAAATTTACTCGCAAACCATTATAAAACCTGGCAGAAATTTTTTGAAGAAATGATTACTACAGAAGAAGCTAGTAGTACATCGTGGGAGGATGTTAATTCCATCGATGGGGTCGGTCCAGTTATGGCCGATTCTTTAGTCGGAACTTTTAGAAATCCGAGTCAGGTTAAGGCAATTCAAAATCTTGTTTCGCACTTATCTATCCAGGACGCTGAGCCTCACCTAGGACTAGAGTCTCCTATATTTGGCAAAACATTAGTGTTTACTGGAACGCTGGAAAGAATGAGTCGGGCAGAAGCCAAAGCAACAGCAGAAAGAATGGGGGCTAAGGTTTCTGGTTCAGTCTCATCTAAGACAGATATTCTTATCGCCGGTTTGGAGGCCGGTTCTAAGGCAAAAAAAGCCATTAACTTGGGTATTAAAGTCATAGATGAAGATGCGTGGGCCGAATTGATTGAGGTAAAATAACTATTATGGGTAGTAGACCAGAAATTCTTTTTCCTTTGTTTGCATCTTGTTTGTCTTTAAAGGGTGTCGGTCAAAAAACTTTTTTAAATCTTCAACGGATGAAAATTTCTCGACCGAGAGATATAATGCTATCCTTGCCAGTATCAGGTATTATTAGGCGGATAAGTAAATCTGTATTTGATACACCTTTACCGGCCATTATGACGATAGAGATACAAATTATAGCTCACATTTCTTCTAAAACTCGGGGAAGGCCTCATTATATCCTTGTCAGAGGCTTGGACTCGGATTTTAATCTAGTCTTTTTCCACTCGCGAGAGGATTATTTAAAAACTATCTTTCCTGAGGGGGAAATGAGAATCGTCTCTGGGAAAGTTGAAGTGTTTGATGGGTTGCCGCAGATGACTCATCCAGACTATGTAGTTAAGTTGCCAGACAAGAAAGATATTCCCGAATTTGAAGCAGTTTACCCGTTAACTTATGGGGTTACTCAAAAGGTTTTTTCTAAACTTGTAAAAGAAGTTTTGACTATTACCCCGGAACTTGACGAGTGGATCGATCCCAGTCAAAAACTTCAAGCTGGGTGGCCTGACTGGAAGACCTCTATATTAACAGTTCATAACCCCATTGGGGTGGATGATTTCTCCCGTTCTAATGCAGCCCGAGATCGACTCTCATATGACGAATTTTTTGCTCACCAACTTACTTTGGCATTGGCTAGAATGGTGGCTAAGAAGAAAAGTGGTATGTCGACATGTGGTGGTGAACGTGAGCGCTCTGCATTGATTAAATCTCTAGCGTATAAATTAACAAATGCACAAAGCCGGGTGATTTCTGAAATATTAAAGGATATGGCAGAACCCAAGAAAATGATCAGGCTTTTGCGGGGTGATGTAGGGTCCGGCAAAACTATAGTGGCCTTTTTCTCCTTGATAACAGCGGTGAGTTCCAGAGGCCAAGCGGTTTTAATGGCTCCAACTGAGATTCTGGCCCGTCAACATTATGAGGTATTTTTAGGATTGGCAAAAGCCGTAGGAGTTAAGGTGGACATTCTAACTGGCCGGGATAGTGGACGTGGACGAAAGACAAAGTTGGAAGCTTTGGCAAGTGGTTCAATACAGATTCTTGTTGGCACTCATGCGGTTTTCCAACAAGACGTGGTTTTCTTGAATCTCAGACTAGTAGTGGTTGATGAGCAGCATCGCTTTGGTGTCAACCAGAGACTTGAACTAAGTTCGAAGGGATTATCCGTTGATGTTTTAGTGATGACCGCAACCCCAATACCAAGGTCACTTGCCTTGGCAAACTTTGGAGATATGGAAATCTCTATTTTGGATGAAAAACCGATTGGAAGAAAGCCAATTAAAACAGTAATGATTTCTACATCTAGAGTAAAAGAGATTGTTGAAAAATTAGACCAAGCCATCAAAGATGGGAGGCAAATTTATTGGGTTTGCCCATTGGTTGAGGAGAGTGAGTTAAGTGATAAAATTGCAGTAGTTCAGAGGTTTGAAAATTTGGGTACTGAATTAGGTCGTGACTTAGTGGGAGTGATTCACGGTCAGATGTCCACGAATGATAAAGACGTCGCTATGCAAAAATTTGTTAGAGGTGAAACAAAAATTCTTGTTGCCACTACGGTAATAGAGGTCGGGGTCGACGTACCTAACGCTACAATTATGGTTATCGAAAGAGCAGAGCTGTTTGGACTTTCGCAGTTACATCAACTTAGAGGGAGAGTGGGGCGTGGGAGTGCTGAATCAACATGTGTTTTGATGTACAAAGGACCTCTCTCAAAGACGGCAAAAGAACGGCTCAGTATTCTTAGGGAAACTGAGGACGGGTTTAAAATATCTGAAATGGATTTAAAAATGAGAGGTTCTGGAGATTTAATTGGAACAGCACAAAGTGGTTTGCCTGAATTTTGGATTGGCGATTTAGAATCACAAGGTGACTTACTGGATGTTGCCCATAGCGACGCTAGGACTCTCATATCCCTAGATCCTCACTTAAAGAGCAAGCGGGGTTTGGCAGCACGTAATCTACTTTGGTTTATGGATAAAAACAAAGCCATTGATTTAATTAAGGTCGGATGATTTTACAATTAATTTAAAAATGTTCTTGCTTTGTTCTCTTATGCGTTCTAATGTTATTTTCTTAATATTTAACAATTAGATTGTGAATTAATATGATAAATGACCTGAGACGTATCTTATGTAAGTCATCTACAGAGCTATTAACAGATGCCTTAGGCGTCGGAGCGATAACAATTATACTCGCAGTAGGTCTTTATCTACCAAATTTTGTATAAACTAAAATAAAAAATATTTTATGAACTCTATTTGTGTTTAAGGGACAGCATTCCTTCAAGGGTTGCTTCTAGAACAAGCATAATAGAAGCGTGTCGGTTCTTGTACTCTCGTGCGGGCTGAAGGACCTCTAATTCGTCAAATGGGCTACCAGGAACAGGGCCATCAGCTGTCAGCATTGACAGTAACTGGTCGCGACCTTTTTCTACGGTTTCTATAGAACACCCTATGATGGAGCTCCCGATTATAGAAGCTGCTGCTTGGCCTAGCGCACATGCTTTTATGTCCTGAGAGAATTCTAATATCTGATTGTCACGCATTTTTATACTTATAATAACCATTGAACCACACAGAGGTGATCTTCGAGTAATAGAAACGTCAGGGGACTCTATCGGTTCGGTTAAAGGAATCTCGGTAGCTAAAGCCAGGATCTTTTTTGAATA